>DASVLN010000411.1:0-5391 GCA_036384855.1 Burkholderiaceae bacterium
CAGGTAGCGCGGCGCGCGGGGCGACCGCGCAGCCGCCGCGCCGGCAACGGCGCCGCCGGCCGGCGTCATGGCCGATCAGTGGTGGCCGTGCCCGCGGCCGTGATCGTGGTCGTCATCGTCGTCGTGACCGTGGCCATGGCCGTGCCAACCGCGATCGTGGTCATGGTCATGGTCGTGCTCGTGCCACTCGCGCTCGTGCCAGTGGTCGTAGCGGTGGTCGTTCGGGTGGAAGTGCACGTAACGTTCGCGCACCCAGTCCTCGCGCACGAAGTACACCGGCTGGCCGCAGGCGCCGTACGCGCGGCAGTGGTGGGCCCAGTCGCGGGTGTACGCCTCGGGCACGTACAGGTAGATCGGGGCGCGGTGCACGGCGATCGGCGCGGGCTCGATCACCACCGGCTGCGGGTAGACCACGGCCGGCGGCGCGTACACCGGGGCCGACGGGCCGAGGTCGATGCGGCCATAGACGCCCGGCTCGTTGATCGAGATGCTGGCGCCGACGCTGATCTGGGCCTGCGCGGCCCCCGCGGCGGCGGCGACGAGGGCCACGGCGGCGAGCTTGAGGAGCTTGTTGTTCATGCGTTCCATCCTTCGAGCGCGAAGCTCGTCGAAGAGGCCTCGTCCCGCGGCCGACGGCGGCGCCGTCGCGGGCCGCGGGGCCCCTGCCCTCGTCCAACGGCAGCGTCGGGGCTTGCGTTGACCCTTCATTCGTAACGTTTGTTTGCGATCCGCGCGTCGCGTTTCACGCCCGCGATCCGCTCGCGAACGCCGATTTTCCCCCGCCCGTGGTGTAGAATGCTGGGTTCGACCCTTTTTCAGCTTTTCAAGACCGGATCCAATCATGGGCAACAAGATCGTTACCGAAGCCGACAAGAAGGCCACGCCGCGTCCCGCGCTGCCGAAGGGCGTCACCGCCACGACGGGCAAGGGCCAGAAGGTCAGCCTCGAGCGCGGCTCGCACACGCGCAGCAAGAAGAACCCGGGCAAGCGCGCCCGCCAGGGCTGAAGCGCCCCGGGGCGACCGGCCTGCGCCGTCGCCTCGCCCGCCGCCGGGGCCGCGCGGCCCCGTCGTCCGCTCAGGAGCCCTCGGGCTCCTTTGTTCGTTGTCCCGCCGATTCGTCGCCGCGGCTGCCGCGCCGTCCCCCCGCCCTGCGCGATGAGATGATCGCTGTCGCCGCCGGCCGTCACGGGCCGGCGTCCCCGCCATGATCCGCATCACCGAACTGCGCCTGCCGCTGAACCACGCCGAGGATGCGCTGCGGCCCGCGGTGCTCGCGCGCCTGGGCGTCGCGGACGCGCAGCTCGCCGGCTTCACCATCTTCAAGCGCGGCTACGACGCGCGCAAGAAGACGGCGATCGTGCTCGTGTACACGATCGACGCCGAGCTCGTGGACGGCGCACGCGCCGAGGCCGCCGTGCTCGCGCGCCTGGCGGGCGACGCCCACGTCCGCCCCGCGCCCGACACGCGCTACCGCTTCCTCGGCCACGCGCCGGCGGACTTCTTCGCGGCCGAGCGCCCCCGCCCCGTCGTCGTCGGCTTCGGGCCCTGCGGCCTGTTCGCGGCGCTGATCCTCGCGCAGATGGGCCTGAGGCCGATCGTGCTGGAGCGCGGCCGGCAGGTGCGCGAGCGCACGCAGGACACCTGGGGCCTGTGGCGCCGCGGCGAGCTCGATCCCGACTCGAACGTGCAGTTCGGCGAAGGCGGCGCCGGCACCTTCTCCGACGGCAAGCTCTACAGCCAGATCAGCGACCCGCGCCACCTGACGCGCAAGGTGCTCGCCGAGTTCGTCAAGGCCGGCGCGCCGGCGGAGATCGAGCTCGTCTCGAAGCCGCACATCGGCACGTTCCGGCTGGTGGGGATGATCGAGAAGATGCGTGCCGACATCGTCGCGCTCGGCGGCGAGGTGCGCTTCGGGCAGCGCGTCGCCGACCTGCTGGTCGAGGGGCCGCCGGATGCGCGCCGCGTGCGCGGGCTGCGGCTCGCGTCGGGCGAGGAGTTGCGCGCCGACCACGTCGTGCTGGCGCTCGGCCACAGCGCGCGAGACACCTTCGCGATGCTGCACGCGCGCGGCGTGCGCATGGAGGCCAAGCCGTTCTCGATCGGCTACCGCATCGAGCATCCGCAGGGCCTGATCGACCGCGCGCGCTTCGGCCCGAACGCCGGCCACGAGCTCCTGGGCGCGGCCGACTACAAGCTGGTGCACCACGCGGGCAACAAGCGCTCCGTGTACAGCTTCTGCATGTGCCCGGGCGGCACCGTGGTCGCGGCGACCTCCGAGCCGGAGCGCGTCGTCACCAACGGCATGAGCCAGTACTCGCGCAACGAGCGCAACGCCAACGCCGGCATCGTCGTGGGCATCACGCCGGAGGACTACCGCCAGTCGGGCGCGCCCGGCACGCCGGTGGATCCGCTCGACGGCATCGCCTTCCAGCGCTTCTGGGAGTCGCGCGCCTACGAGCTCGGCGGCAGCGGCTATCGCGCGCCGGGGGCGCTCGTCGGCGACTTCGTCAAGCGCCAGCGCTCGTCGGCATTCGGCAGCGTGATGCCGTCGTACAAGCCAGGGGTGACGCTGACCGACCTCGCCGAGCCCGGCCGCGGCAGCCTGCCCGACTACGCGCTGGACGCGATCCGCGAGGCGCTGCCGGCCTTCGACCGCCAGGTCAAGGGCTTCTTCATGGCCGACGCCGTGCTCACGGGCGTCGAGACGCGCACGTCCTCGCCGCTGCGCATCCCGCGCGGCCGGGACTACCAGAGCCTGAACGTGCGCGGCCTGTACCCGGCCGGCGAGGGCGCGGGCTACGCCGGCGGGATCATGTCGGCCGGCGTGGACGGCATCGAGGTCGCGGAGGCGCTGGCCGCCGACCTGCTGGGCCTGCAACCGCCGACGCGCTGATCCGGCCGTCCGGCGCCGTCGATCCGCCGTTCGAACCCACACCGGGCGCACGGGCCGCGCGGCGCGCATTAGCATCCACCCTTCCATGGCATCGAACGCGGTCGCGCGACCGGGAAGGGCAGGCATGTACACGCTGTACGGATCCAGGGGCTCCGGCTCGGCCGCCGCCGAATGCGGCCTCGAGATGGCGGGCGTCGACTACCGCATCGTCGCCGCCGCGACCTGGGAGCCGGGCCCCGCGCTGGACGAACTCACGCGCGTCAACCCGTTGCACCAGATCCCGACGCTCGTGCTGCCGTCCGGCCAGGTCATGACCGAAAGCGCCGCCATCCTGATGCACCTGGGCCTCGCGTTCCCGCAGTCCGGCTTGCTGAGCGAGGAGCCGGCCGAACGCGACCGCGCGCTGCGCGGCCTGGTCTACATCCCGGCCAACTGCTACTCCTGCATCACGGTGATCGACTATCCCGAGCGCTTCACCACCGCGACCGACGACGCCGCGCGCGCCGCCGTGCGCGAGGGCACGAGGGCGCGGCTGCATCACCACTGGGACGTCTTCGCCGACCAGTTTCCCGTCGACGGCGACCGTTTCCTCGGCGGCACGCAGCCCGGCGCGCTGGACATCCTGGCCGCGGTCGTCTCGAAATGGTCGGGCACGCGCCAGCACCTGAAGACGTCGCGGCCGGCGTTCTCGGCGCTGCTCGAGCGCATCGAATCGCATCCGTCGGTGGCGCTGGTGTTCGGGCGGCACTGGCCGACCGCGGCGGAGTTGCCGACGGGCGCTTGAGCCGGCCTCGCGCGCGTCACGCGCGCGAGGCCTGGGGCCCGGGGGTCAGGCCAGCAGGTCGAGCGCCACGCCCGGCGCGATGTTCAGCCGGTTGGCCAGGCCGGCGCGCAGCTCGAGGACGGTGCGCGCCTCGGAGCAGCGCGTCATGCGCCAGGGCTTCATGCGCGAGACGACCTTGGTGACCACGCCGTCGGCGCGCAGGAAGATCACGTCGACCGCGTCGCTCAGCCCGAAGGTGTGGACCGTGCGACAGGGCTTGACCCACAGCCCGTACGCGTCGCGCGGCTCGCCCGGCTTGAGCATCGCGAGGGCGCGGCGGCCCAGGGTGTCGGCGGTGCGCACGCGCAGGCGCTTGCGGATGCCGGGAACTTGCACGTCGATCGTGGACATGGAGGGGGCTTCCTGGAAACTGCGTCTCGATCCGCGGCGGGTGGCGGGATCGTCGTTGTCGACCGGCCCCTCTGCGTGAGCCGACTCCCGCGATGGCGGGAGCCCGCAGCTTACCGTCGAGCCGTGTGAAAGATCACACCCACCTCGGGTAAACGATGAGCTTCGAACAGATCGTTACGTGTCTGCGCGACAGCTTTGGATCCAGGTGTTTCGAAGCCTTGACAGGTCGCCCCGCCGTGTCGCCCGTGGCACGCTCGCGCCGGCGCGATGGGCGCGCAAGCGCCATCGCCGGTGACGGCTCAGCCCTCGCGCTCCCAGAAGACGCCGTCCTCCGTGATCATCGCGTCGAGCGGCACGTCGTGCGGCTCCGGCTCCAGCCAGGGCACGTACCCGTGGGCGTATCCGATGCCGACCGTGAACGGGCGCGGCGTCAGCGCGGCGAGCGTGCGATCGTAGAAGCCGCCGCCGTAACCCAGGCGCACGCCGTTGTCGCCGTAGCCGACGCAGGGCACCAGCAGCAGTTCGGGCTCGAACTTGTCGGTGCCCTTGGGCTTGGGGATGCCGTAGGCGTCGTCCTCCATCGGGCAGCCGGGGTACCAGACGTGGAAGTCCAGCTGCTTGGTCGCGCGGTCGATGACCGGCAGGCCGATCAGCCGGCCGTAGGCCTCGCCCTCCGTCCAGCGGAACAGCGCCGGCAGGGCGTCGAACTCGCCCTTGATGGGCCAGTAGGCGCCGATGGAGGTCTCCGGCCGCGTCACCAGCCAGACGCGCAGCACCTCCTGCAGGTGCACCGAGCGCTGGTGGCGATCGGGCATGGCCATGCGTTCGGCCTTCAGCTGCCGGCGCAGCGTGGGCTTGTCGCGGGCGGGCTCGAGCGAGAAGTTCCAGGGCGGCGTCGACATGACGCAGGATTATGGACTCGCGCGGCCCGCCATCGCAGGATGGCCTTCGCCTGCGCGCGGCGGGACTCCGAACTAAACTCGACGGCCATGCAAGACTCCGGCCTCGTCGACCACTGCCTCGAACTGCTGGCGCCGCTGGGTCGCACGCGCGCGGGACGCATGTTCAGCGGCTACGGCCTGTACGTCGACGACCTGTGCATCGCGTTCATCCTGCGCGACACGCTGTACCTGAAGGTCGACGACGCCCACCGCGCCGACTTCGAGGCCGCCGGCTGCCAGCCCTTCACCTACGAGACGAGGAAGGGCGAGCGGCAGTCGATCAGCTACTACAGCGCGCCGGGCGAGGCGATGGAGTCGCCCGCCGAGATGCGCCCGTGGGCGCGCCGTGCGCTCGAGGCGGCGGTCGCCGCGCGCGCGAAGG
>DASVLN010000412.1:0-2215 GCA_036384855.1 Burkholderiaceae bacterium
CGCGGCCGGCAGCGGCGCGCGGCTAGCGGGCCAGCGCGCGGCGCTCGAGCCGCTGCTGCGTCATCTGGCTGACCGCCAGCACGGCCTGGGTGCGCGAGCTCACGCCGAGCGCGCGCAACACCGCCTGCACGTGGTCCTTGACCGTCTCGACGGACAGGCCGAGGCGGCGCGCGATCTCCTTGTTCGGCTTGCCCTGCAGCAGCTGGGTCAGCACGTCGGCCTGGCGCGGGGTCAGGCCGAGCTCCTCGAACGAGGGCGTGACCTGGTAGCCGGGCGCGTCCGCCGCCGGGATGGCCGCGAGCCGCTGGCCCGGGCCGCTGCCGACGTTGGCGCCGAGGTGCATCGGCGGAACATAGATGCCGCCGGCCATCACGAGGCGCAGCGCCTCGACCAGCGTGTCGTTGGAGGCCCGCTTGGGCACGAAGCCCATCGCGCCGAGGTCGATCGCCTGGATCACGTCGCTCGCGCGGTCGGAGGCCGAGATCACGACGACCGGCAGCGCGGGGTGCGCCTTGCGCATCTCCACCAGCACGTCGAAGCCGCTCGCGTCGCCGAGCTGCAGGTCCAGCAGCACGAGGTCGAAGTCGGCATCCGCCGCCAGGGCCGAGCGGGCCGCGGACGCGCTGCCGACCGCCGTCACGCGCACGTCGGGATCCAGCTCCTGGATCATCGCCTGCAGCGCCGACAGGATCAGCGGGTGGTCATCGACCAGCAAGACCTTCATGAAATTTCTGCTCCGGATTACCGCCACGCCGGGGGGCTGGCGATTCGCGTTCGGGCGATCGTATCGGTTTGGGCTGCACTTGAAAGACCCCCTAAAGGGGGATACGGCCGCATCGGACGCGACGGCCCGTGACCCATTGCACGGCCGCCGGCGGCCGGCAGGACGTCCCGCGCTGCGCGCACCGGTTAGCGCCGGCAGCGCGCGCGTGCCGCGGGCGTCACTCGCGCGGCTCGGCGGCGGGCTCGTCGGCGCCCGTGAGCCAGCGCGCGATCGGCGCGAACTGGGCGAGGTCGCGCTCGACCCGGCCGGGCGCGACGTCGAACAGGGTCAGCCCGTGCGCGGCCAGGTGCACGTAGTTCTGGGTGTCGCGCAGCGTCGTCAGCAGCGGGAAGCCGAGGGTGGCGACGAACTCCTGGAAGCGCTCGTGCGCGATCGTGTGCTCCTTGACGCGCATGCCCACGAGCCCGACGCGCAGCCGCTCGGCGCGCTTGTGCCCGCGCAGCGCGTGCAGGAAGGCGTGCGTGGCCTGCATGTCGAACAGGCTGGGCTGCAGCGGCACGACGACGCGGTCGGCCACCTTCAGGGCTGCGTCCAGGCGCGCGCCGTGCAAGCCGGCCGGGGTGTCGATGACCGCGTCGGTCGTGCCCTTGGCGGGCTTGGCGATCGCGTCGCGCGAGATCTCCCACGGCGAGATCCGCGGCAGCCCGGGCGGCCGCACGGCCAGCCACTGGCGCGAGGACTGCTGGCGATCGAGGTCGCCCAGCGTCACCGTGCGCCCGGTCGAGGCGAGGAAGCCCGCGATCTGCGTGGCGAGCGTGCTCTTGCCCGCCCCGCCCTTGGGGTTCGCGACGACGACGACCGGCATGGATGGCTTCTCCTCGGGTTCCCGACTGCTCGGCGGCAGCCGAACGCGATGGTACCGAACCCGCGACAATGCGGCGCATGGCAGACGTCCTGGTGCTGGTCGCCCATCCCGACATCGCGCGCTCGCGCATCAACCGCGCCCTCGCCGCCGAGGCCCGCCGCCAGGCGCCCGGCGACGTCGAGGTGCGCGACCTCTACGCGCTCTATCCCGACTTCGAGATCGACGTCGCGTCCGAGCAGGCGGCGCTCGCGGCGGCCGGCACGGTCGTGTGGGTGCATCCGGTGCAGTGGTACTCGATGCCGGCGCTGATGAAGCTGTGGGTCGACGAGGTGCTCGCCTTCCGCTGGGCCTACGGGCCGGGCGGGCGGGCGCTGGCCGGCAAGTGCCTGTGGCTGGTGGCCTCCACCGGGGGCGACGTCGCGTCCTACCGCCCCGACGGCAACAACCGCTACCCGTTCGAGCACTTCCTGCCCGCCTACCGCCAGACCGCCGAGCTCGCGGGCATGCGATTCCTCGACCCCAGCATCTTCCACGGCGCCCACCGCGCCGACGACGCGGCCGTCGCCGCGCACGTGCGCGCGTTCGGCGAGCGCCTGCGCGCGCTCGCGCACGAGAATCGCGCCGCG
>DASVLN010000413.1:0-3737 GCA_036384855.1 Burkholderiaceae bacterium
CGCGCCGGCGAGCGCGCCGACGGCCGCACCCACGGCCGTCGAGCCGATGAACGCCCGCGCCGCCTCGTCGTTGCCGGGCAGGCCGATCGAGTGTGCGGCCCAGCCGCGGCACAGCTGGTCGTCCTGCACGAAGACCTCGAACGGCTTGTAGGGGCCCGGTCCGACGGCGACCGTCGGGCCGGTGGGCATCTGGGCGCAGCCGGCCAGTGCGGCGGCGACGGCGAGCAGGCCTGGCCTCGGATGGCGCGTCATCGCCGCCTCACTGCACCGGGGCCGACGCGTCGGGCGCCTGCACCGCGGGCACCTGCTTCCAGCCGCCCGGGCAGGTCGCGACGTAGGGATAGTAGCTCCGGGACTCCTCGCAGAAGTACCAGAAGCGCGCCGGCGGCGCCGGCATCGGCACCGTCCAGGGCGGCGGCGGCTCGTACGGGTCGGGATACGGGTAGACCGGCGAGGGATAGAAGTACCACGTCGGCCCGACCACCCACCACCAGCCGGGGTGTCCGCCGTGCGGGCCGTGGACCCAGCGCCCGCCGCGCCAGACGTGCCAGTCGTGGTCGCCGAAATGCCGGATGTCGCCATGCCAGCCCAGCCCGCCGGGACGATGGCCCCCGTGCGGCTGGGCGGCGGCGATGGCGGCCGTGGCGGCGGTCGCGATGGCCAGCGCCGCGCGGCGGGCGGATCGGGATCGCGAAGGAGGGTGCGCCATGGTTCGCTCCTTGTCTGGCGCGCGGCGGCGTCGGCCCATCGTGCGCGTTCGGATCGATCCATCGTGCCGTCCGCACCGCGTGCGGGATTGCGCGCAGTCAAGGACGGGCCGCGCACGTTCTTGCGCGTCTTGTTGATCGGACGCAATGCGCGCGCGGCGACCCGCAGCAGCATGACCACGTCACCGCAGCCCGTGTGCGCCGCGGGACGACCCCGGTGCGAGGGGACCCATCGCCGCTGACGGCGACGCGATGCGTGTTCGCGGGATCGCCCGGCGGTCGTCCGCTGGAAGCCGTGGCGGGCGATCCGGGATGCGGTGGCACCTGCACGTCGCCTGCGCGCGTCGCGGCGTCCGCCCCGGGCGCGCAGGCGGCACTCGAGCCAAGGAGTCCACCATGAAGACCGACAAGCAGCTCAAGGACGACGTCGAGGCCGAACTGGAGTGGGAGCCGTCCATCGATGCGGCCCACGTCGGCGTCGCCGCGAAGGACGGCGTCGTCACGCTGACCGGCCACCTCAACACGTTCGCGGAGAAGGCCGCCATCGAGCGCATCGCGGCCCGCGTCGCCGGGGTGCGGGCGGTCGCCGTCGAGCTCGACGTCAAGGTCGCCGCCGAGCATGTGCGCAGCGACACGGAGATCGCGGAGGCCGCGCGCAACGCGGTGGCCTGGAACGTCGTCGTGCCGCGCGACAAGGTGCAGGTGAAGGTCGAGAAGGGCTGGGTGACCCTGAGCGGCGAGCTGGACTGGGAGTACCAGCGCGAGGCGGCGCTGTCGTCCGTCCGCGCGCTCAAGGGCGTGCGCGGCGTGACCAGCTCGCTCGCGCTCAAGCAGCGGGTGCTCTCGTCGGACATCGGGGCGCGCATCGGCACGGCGCTCGCGCGCCACGCCTACCGCGAGGCCGGCGGGATCCACGTCGGCGTCAGCGGCTCGACGGTGACGCTGCGCGGCAAGGTCGACTCGTGGGCCGAGCGCGCCGCCGCCGAGGGCGCGGCGTGGTCGGCGCCGGGCGTCACCGCGGTCGTCTCCGACCTGACGATCGGACGCTGAGCACCGCCCGCCGGTGCCTGCCCGCGTCCAGGGCGCCGTCCGCGGCCAGGCGGGCGGCCCGGTCACTCGACCGTCACGGTGGTGCCGGTCGACAGCCGCGCGGTCGAGGCGTCCCAGGATTGACCGGCCGCCGGCCGGTCGGCGTTGGCGAAGCGCACCGAGAAGCGGACATCGTCCTGCGTCGCCGCGAAGGCGTCCGGCGCGCTCACGAAGACGTCGTAGAGGCCCGTGGCCGCGCCCGCGGGGATGGGCAGTTGCAGCACGATGCGCGTGGAGGCGGTGGCCTGCGGCGCCAGGGTCGCGAGGTTGCCCGCGCTGGCGGCGAGCGTCTCGCCGGTGTCGCGCCGGCGGATCGTCACGACGAGCGCCCGCGCCACGAACATGCGCGCCCAGCCGACGTTCCTCAGGTCGACGTGGACGGCCAGCGTGCCGCCGCGGGCGACCGCCGGCGCGTTCGACACGCGGTCGAGCTGGATGCGGTAGCCCATCGAGGCCGCGACCTGGTCGTAGCAGCCGGCGTTCTTCCATCCGTCGACGACCGACGGGGCGTAGTCGCCGTTCAGCCAGGCCAGGTGGTAGAGCGCGCCTTCGGACAGGATGTCGGCGCACGTGCCGCGGATCGGCGTCTCGGCGTTCTCGCAGGTCTCCCCGCCGAACGAGCCCTCCCGGGTCAGGAGCTGCGCGTAGGCGCGCTGGCCGGGTTGCGTGTAGGTGCCCGTGTCCGACGGGCCGGCCAGGAAGCAGTCGTCGTCCATGCCCACCTGCGCGGGGGCGTCGCCGTCGGGATACCAGGCCTGCAGGTCCGACGGATAGCGGAAGTCGACCTGCGTCGTCGGGGGCACGTTGCGCAGCAGCGCGTCACGGACGATCGCCCGGTTGGCGGCGGCCGTCGCGCAGGAGGTGGGCGCCGATCCCTCGTCGCAGGAGTTGCCGGACTGCGACGAGTGCCACTCGCCCCAGGCGCCGATGAAGCCGGCGCGCATGTAGGGGATGACGTCGGCGTTGGCGGCCAGGACGGGCCGCAGCTGCTCGAGGTGGCGCGCGATCCGGGTCGAGCTCGCGTCGAGGCCCGAGCCGCTGAAGTCGTAGGCGAACAGCAGGGTGGTCTTCATGCCGGCGGACCTGACGGCGGCGAAACGGTCCCCCAGCGTCGACAGGAAGGCCGCGCTGAGGTCGCCGGTGCGGAATGCCGCGAGCGAGACGGACGCGATCAGCAGCCGCCGGCCGCTCGCGTAGACCGACTGCACGCTGGCGGGATCGAAGCCGGCCACGAAATCGTCGCCCGCCGACCCGTAGAAGCCGCGGTCGGGATTGGGATAGTTCGCGCCGGAAGCGGCGAAGGTGGCGGTCGTGGTGCCCGGCGGCGCACCCGGCGCGGGGGAGGGCGACGCCGGGGGCGCGGGCGCCTGCACCGGCTGGCTGGAGGAGGTGCCTCCGCTGCATGCCGCCGCCAGCATCGCGCACGCGGTCGCGAACTGGCCCAGGCGCAGCACCCGGTCCGTCACGGCGCGCCGCTTGTCGCCGCGGCGTGCCGGGCTTGCCGCAGAGCCGTCGTCGACGGCCGCGGCCAGGCGCCAGGGAGTCGGAGGTCGAGCCATCCGCGGATCCTGGCGCGCGGATCGCCGGCGCCGATTGAGTCGGCTCACGCGCCCTTCGCGTTCCTTGAGGTGGAGCAAGCCCCGCCGCTCGCCGCGTTTCCAGAATGCGACGACTCGATCCCGGGAGCGCCTGCATGACCTATCCGACCGTTCTCCTGCACCTCGACGACGACGCCCGGGACGAAGCCCGCAACGAACAGGCCGTGCGCCTCGCGCTGCACCTCGGCTGCCATTTGAACGGGCTGGCCTGCCCCCGGCCCGTGCCCGCGGCCACCGGATTTGCCTCGTCGCTGGGCGGCCTCGACGACGCCTTCGCGCTGGAGCTCGAGCATGCGCGCGAGCAGGCCCGCGTGCGCGAGCGCCGCTTCCTCGGCCTGTGCGA
>DASVLN010000414.1:0-5566 GCA_036384855.1 Burkholderiaceae bacterium
CGTGTCGTCCGCGACGGTCACGAGGCCGGCTCCGTGCCGGGGCCTCGGGCGGCAGTGCGCGCCGCCTTCGCCGCGGCCGTGGAGCGCCTCATGCCTGCGACGGCGGCAGGCGCTCGAGGCCGGCCGCCGTCCACCGCAGCACTTCGGCGCGGTGGCGCGCGAGGTCGGCCGCATCGAGGTCCCAGTCCGACAGCACGTGCCGCGTCCAGCCATCCAGGGCCTGCGTGCCGGGGCGATGGGTGTGGCCGTGGATCATCGTGTCGGTGCCGGCGCGGCCGAGCCATTCCTTCGCGAGCGCCGGATCGACGTCGGCGTAGGTGACGGGCTCGTCCCGGCCCGCGCGGCTGGCGGCGCGCATCTTGGCCGCGATGCCCAGGCGCGCCTCGAGCGGCTGCGCGAGGAACTGCGCCTGGTAGGCCGGATCGCGCACCTGCCGTCGGAACAGCTGGTAGGGCACGTCGTCGACGCACAGCTCGTCGCCGTGCGTGGCGAGGATCGTGCGTCCGAACGCCGTGAGCGCGCACGGGTCGGCCAGCAGCCGCGCGCCGGTGGCCTCGGCGAAGCCGGCGCCGAGCAGGAAGTCGCGGTTGCCGTGCTGCACGAACACGGGCACCCGGCGCGCGAGGGCGGCGATCGCCTCGACGCAGCGGGCTTCGAACGGCCGCGAGCGCGCGTCGTCGCCGACCCATACCTCGAACAGGTCGCCGAGCATGAACACGGCGTCCGCGCGCGTCGCGGCGAGGTAGTCCTCCCACGCCCGCGCGGTGGCGGGCATGGTCTCGGACAGGTGGATGTCGGAGATGAAGTCGACGGCGCGCACGGCGTCGCCGAACCTCACCTCGCGTTCGAGGGCTGCGCCGCTCAAGCCTGGACTTCTTCCGCCTTGACGATCTTCACGTCGTCCAGCGGCACGTCGTCGTGGAAACCCTTGCGGCCGGTCTTCACGCCGGCGATGGCGTCGACGACGTCCTGGCCCTCGACGACCTTGCCGAAGACGGCGTAGCCCCAGCCGTCCTGCGCCTGGTCGTTGTTCAGGAAGCCGTTGTTGCCGCTCGTGTTGATGAAGAACTGCGCCGTGGCGGAGTGCGGCGCGGAGGTGCGCGCCATCGCCAGCGTGTACTTGTCGTTCTTCAGGCCGTTCTTGGCCTCGTTCTGGATCGGGGCGTCGGTGTCCTTCTGCTTCATGCCGGGGGCGAAGCCGCCGCCCTGGATCATGAAGCCCTTGATCACGCGGTGGAAGATGGTGTCGTCGTAGAAGCCCTTGTTCACGTACGACAGGAAGTTGGCGACGGAGATCGGGGCCTTCTCGTCGTCGAGCTCGATGCGCAGGTCACCCGCGGTGGTGGACATCTTCACGTACTTGGTCATTTCACTTCTCCAGGGTGGCTTTGAGGATCACGACGGGCTGGACGGGGACGTCCTCGAACGGACCCCGGGTCGTGGTCGAGACGTTGCGGATCTTGTTGACGACGTCCATGCCCGCGACGACCTTGCCGAAGACGGCGTAGCCATTGCCGTCGGCGGCCTGGGCGGCGTCGAGGAAGCCGTTGTCCTTGACGTTGATGAAGAACTGCGCGGTCGCGGAGTTCGGGTCGCCGGTGCGCGCCATCGCGACGGTGCCGACGGTGTTGTGCAGGCCGTTGCGCGCCTCCAGCGGGATCGGCGCGTGGGTGGGCTTCTCGTGCAGGTCGGCCGTCATGCCGCCGCCCTGGACCATGAAGTTCGGGATCACGCGGTGGAAGACGGTGTTCGTGTAGAAGCCTTCCTTCACGTACTGCTCGAAGTTCGCGACGGACTTGGGCGCGTGCTGGGCGTCGAGCTCGATCACGATCTCGCCCATCGAGGTCTGCAGGTGCACCTTGTCCGCGGCCCACGCGGGCGCGCCGAACGCGGCCAGGGCGGCCAGCACGGCCGCGGCGCGGCGGGTTTGGTGGGGGATGCTCATCAAAGGGTCTCCTTGGCTATACTGCGGCGATTCTAGCCAGGGCCCGACCGCCCGCCGTTCCCGCGCTTGCCCGGCCCGTCCGGCAGCGACGTCGCCCGCCCTCGCGCACCGGCCGGTGCCCGCGCCCGGCACGCGCGACTTCCCGCCGTTGCCCGATCATTTCGCTCCTGCTTCTCCCGGCCGGGCCACGAGCCCGCGCCCGCCACGCTTTCCGCCGATGACGCTGCGCCTGTTCAACACCCTCACCGGGCAACACGAAGAGTTCAAACCCATCCGGGCCGGCCATGTCGGCATGTACGTGTGCGGCATGACCGTGTACGACCTGTGCCACATGGGCCACGCGCGGATGATGATGTCCTTCGACACGGTGTACCGGTGGCTGCGCGCATCGGGCTACGAGGTCACGTACGTCCGCAACATCACGGACATCGACGACAAGATCATCAAGCGCGCGCTCGAGCGCCGCATCCCGATCCGCCAGCTCACCGACGAGATGATCGCGGCGATGCGCGAGGACATCGGTGCGCTGGGCATCGCGCCGCCCACGCACGAGCCGCGCGCCACCGAGCACGTCGGCTCGATGCTCGCCATGATCGCGACGCTGGAGGACAAGGGCCTCGCGTACCGCGCGCCGGGCGGCGACGTGAACCTGTCGGTGCGCAAGCTGCCGGGCTATGGGCGGCTGTCGGGCAAGTCGCTCGACGACCTGCGCGCCGGCGCCGGCCTGGCCGAGCGCTCGGATCGCGCCGACCTCGCGCAGTCCAAGGTCGACCCGCTCGACTCCGTGCTGTGGAAGGCCTCCAAGCCCGACGAGCCCGAGGACGCGAAGTGGCCCAGCCGGTTCGGCCCCGGCCGTCCGGGCTGGCACATCGAGTGCTCCGCGATGTGCCTCGACCTGCTGGGCAAGAGCTTCGACCTCCACGGCGGCGGCATGGACCTGCAGTTCCCGCACCACGAGAACGAGCTCGCGCAGAGCGAGGCCGCCAACGGCACCACGTTCGCCAACTACTGGCTGCACAACGGCTTCCTCAACGTCGACGGCGAGAAGATGTCGAAGTCGCTCGGCAACTTCTTCACCATCCGCGACGTCCTCAAGCACTACGACGGCGAGACGCTGCGCTTCTTCATGCTGCGCACGCACTACCGCAGCCCGTTCAACTTCGCCGATGGGCTGCTGGACGACGCGCGCACGGCGCTGCGCCGGCTCTACACGGCGCTGGCGTCGGCCCCGCAGTCGGTCGAGGCCGCCGCGATCGACTGGAGCGAGCCGCGTGCCGCGGCCTTCCGCGAGGCGATGGACGACGACTTCAACACGCCCGGCGCGCTGGCGGTGCTGTTCGACCTCGCCAACGAGCTGAACCGCACCCGCGATGTCGCGACCGCGTCGCTGCTGCGTGCGCTTGGCGGCGTGCTGGGCATCCTGCAGCAGCCGCCGCAGGCCTTCCTGCAGGCCGGCGCCGCGCTGTCGGAGGCCGAGATCCAGGCCCGCATCGACGCCCGCGCCGCCGCGAAGAAGGCCAAGGACTTCGCGCAGTCCGATCGCATCCGCGACGAACTCGCGGCGCTGGGCATCACGCTCAAGGACGGCCCGCAGGGCACGACCTGGGTCAAGGCCTGAGATGGCGCCCTCCAACGCCGCCGCCGCGCGCGACGTGCCCGGCTACTGGGACGAGGCCTGTCGCCACCTGGTCAAGCGCGACCGGGTGATGAAGAAGCTGATCCCGAAGTTCGGCGACGCCCGCCTGCAGAGCAACGGCGACGCCTTCACGACGCTCGCGCGCTCCATCGTCGGGCAGCAGGTGTCCACGCGCTCGGCGCAGGGCGTCTGGCGCAGGCTGGTCGCCGCGGTCGACAAGCGCGCCGACGACCTGCTCGCGCCCGCGGCCGTGCTCGCGCTGACGAGCGAGGGCCTGAAGGCGGCCGGCCTGTCGGCGCGCAAGGTCGAGTACCTGACCGACCTCGCGCGCCACTTCCGCGACGGCGCCGTGCACGTCACGCAGTGGCACGACATGGACGACGAGACCATCGTCGAGGAGCTGGTCGCGATCCGCGGCATCGGCCGCTGGACGGCCGAGATGTTCCTGATCTTCCATCTGCTGCGCCCGAACGTGCTGCCTCTGGACGATCCGAACCTGCTGCGCGGAATCAGCGAGAATTACTTCAGCGGCGAGCCCGTCTCCCGCGCCGAGGCCCGCGAACTGGGCGAGGGCTGGTCGCCGTACCGCTCCGTCGCGACGTGGTACCTGTGGCGCAGCCTCGACCCGATGACGGCCTGAGGGCCCGGGCACGCGAGGTGCATGCCGCTTCCCATCGAGGACCCCAACGATGACCAAACGCCACTTCCTGGAATTCGAGCAACCGATCGCCGAGCTGGAATCGAAGATCGAGGAGCTGCGCTACGTGCAGAACGAATCGGCCGTCGACATCTCCGAGGAGATCGACCGGCTCGACAAGAAGAGCCTGCAGCTCACCAAGGACATCTACTCGAGCCTGCAGCCCTGGCAGGTCTACCAGATCGCGCGCCACCCGCAGCGCCCGCAGACGCTGGACTACGTCAACGAGGTCTTCACCGAGTTCACGGAGATGCACGGCGACCGCAGCTTCGCGGACGACGCGGCCATCGTCGGCGGCCTCGCGCGCTTCAACGGCCAGGCCTGCATGGTCGTCGGCCACCAGCGCGGCTACGACACCAAGGACCGCCAGGTGCGCAATTTCGGCATGCCGCGCCCCGAGGGCTACCGCAAGGCGCAGCGCCTGATGAAGACGGCCGAGAAGTTCGGCCTGCCGGTCTTCACCTTCATCGACACGATGGGCGCGTACCCGGGCATCGGCGCCGAGGAGCGCGGCCAGTCCGAGGCGATCGGCGCGAGCATCTTCGAGATGGCGCAGCTCGAGGTGCCCATCGTCTCGACCATCATCGGCGAGGGCGGCTCCGGCGGCGCGCTGGCCATCGGCGTGTGCGACCAGCTGCTGATGCTGCAGTTCTCGGCCTACTCCGTGATCTCGCCGGAAGGCTGCGCGTCCATCCTCTGGAAGACCGCCGAGCGCGCGGCCGAGGCCGCCGAGGCCCTGGGCATCACTGCGCATCGGTTGAAGGCGCTGGGCCTGGTCGACAAGATCGTCAACGAGCCCGTCGGCGGCGCGCACCGCGATCCGAAGGCGATGAGCTCGTCGCTCAAGCGCGCGCTCGGCGACGCGCTGCGCCAGGTCGCCGACCTGAAGCCCAAGGATCTGCTCGTCCGCCGTCAGGAGCGCCTGCAGGCCTACGGCCGGTTTGCCGACACGACCGATCGCTGAGAGCCCGAGCACGCGATTCGCCCGCGCCAACCCGCGTCGCCCGCCCGTGCCCGCCGATCGAGCCGCCCCGCGCGCGCTTGAACGTCGCGGGGATGCGGCGGGCGATGCACTTTTCGAGGGGGCGCGCACGGTCGCGGTGGCCGTCAGCGGCGGGCGCGATTCGCTCGCGCTGCTGCATGCCACCGTGCGCGCGGCGCGGCCGCTGGGCGTCTGCGTCGTCGCGCTGCATGTGCACCACGGGCTGATGGACGATGCCGACGCGTGGGCCGCCGGGGTCGGGCGCGAATGCGCGCAGCTGGCCGACGCGGGCTTCGACGTCCGCTT
>DASVLN010000415.1:0-1696 GCA_036384855.1 Burkholderiaceae bacterium
ATGATGCGCAGCGGCTACTGACCGGCGGCGGGGCGGGGGCGGAACGGCCGCTTTTCGGCCCCCGCCAACCGCCACCCGTCGCACCGGCGCCGCCGGCGGCGGGCGCGTGGGGCGTCGACGCGGTATCGTGCCGCCATGTCCCAGCCTTCCACCGCCGTTCCCGAGGAGCGCCGCTCCGCCTGGGCCGGCTTCCTGCGCGCCCTGACGCCGCGCGCGATCGCGCTGACGCTGCTGCTGTCGCTCGCGGTCGCCATCGCCATGAACCCGATCTTCGAGCTGCCGTTCAGCGTGCTGCTCGGGCGCACGCTCTTCGTCGGCTTCTGCACGCTCGTCGCCCGCAGCGCCGCCTCGCTGTCGAGCCAGCGCGTCGTGCCGCCGTGGGTGCTGCAGTCGATCGCCGTCGTGCTCGCGGCCTTCCTCGCGACGCTGGTCGTCTACCTGCTGGCCACCGGCGGCGACTTCGAGGCGCTGGTGCAGCACGAGGGCCGCGTGCAGGGCTTCGTGCTGATCTCGGGCACCTCGACGATCGTCGGCCTGATCCTCGCGCTGGGGGCCTTCGAGCGCCAGCGCGACTCCGAGGCCAAGGCGATGGGCCTGGAGCTCGCGCTGCAGCGGGCGGAGCTCGAGCGCCATGCCGCCGACGCCCGGCTGGCGGTGCTCGCCGCGCAGGTCGAGCCGCATTTCCTGTTCAACACGCTGGCCAACGTGCAGGCGCTGGTGGAGACCGGCTCGCCGCGTGCGCCGGCGGTGCTGCGCAGCCTGATCGCGTACCTGAAGGCGACCATGCCGCGCCTGGACGACGGCGACTGCCTGCTCGGGCGCGAGATGGCGCTCGTGCGCAGCTACCTCGAGCTGATGCACCTGCGCATGCCCGACCGGCTGCGCTTCGACGTCGCGTTCGATCCATCGCTGCAGGGCTTCCCGTGTCCGCCGATGGCGCTGCTGACCCTGGTCGAGAACGCGGTGCGCCACGGCATCGACCCGTCGGAGACCGGCGGCACGATCGCCGTCTCGGCCGTGCGCGACGGCGGCACCGTGCGGCTGTCGGTGCGCGACGACGGCGCCGGCATGGGCGAGGCGCCGCCCTCGGGCACGGGCCTGCAGAACCTGCGCGAGCGCCTGGCCGCGTTCTACGGCGGCGCGGCGCGGCTCGAGCTCACCGAGGTCGCGCCGCATGGGCTGCTGGCCGAGATCCTGGTCGACGGCGAGCGTGCCCGCGCCCGCGTGCCGGCGCCCGGCGCGAGCACCTGGAAGGTCGCGCGATGACCGAGGCGCGCGCCCTCATCGTCGACGACGAGCCGCTGCTGCGCACCCATCTCGCGCACCACCTGGCGCAGCTGTGGCCGGAGCTGGAGATCGCCGGCGAGGCCCGCAACGGTCGCGAGGCGGTCGACCTGGCGGCCGCCGAGAAGCCCGACGTCGTCTTCCTGGACGTCCACATGCCCGGCATGAACGGCGTCGAGGCGGCGCGGCTGCTGGGGCCGGACGTGCAGATCGTCTTCGTGACGGCCTACGAGCAGTACGCGGTGGCCGCGTTCGAGCAGGGCGCCATCGACTACCTCGTCAAGCCGTTCGAGGTCGACCGGCTGGCCGAGAGCGTCGCGCGCCTGCGGCGGCGGCTCGCGGAGCGGCGCCGGCTGTCCGCGTCGCCCGCGGCGGTGTCGGACACCGCGCCGACCGACGCCCCGGCGTTGCC
>DASVLN010000416.1:0-1996 GCA_036384855.1 Burkholderiaceae bacterium
GGGTTGACCTTGGACGGGTCGCCGCCCTGGTCGGCGATGGCGTCGCGCAGGCCGGCCAGGTCGACCAGCGCGGTCTGCCCGAGGATGTCGTGGCAGACCACGCGCGCCGGGTACCAGGGGAAGTCGAGGTCGCGCTTGCGGTAGACCAGCTGTTCCAGCGCGGCTTTCAGCAGTTCCGGCTCGCAGCGGCGCACCAGCTGCTCGGCCAGCACGCGCGAGGTGTACGGGAGTTTGTCCCAGGCACCAGCCTGGATCTCTTCGACGGCCGCACGGGCGTCGAAGTAGTCCAGTTGTGTGCCGGGCAGGCTTTTACGGTATTGGGCATTCATGATTATTTACGGTCCTTGAGCGGCACGAACTTCAGGTCTTCGGGACCTACGTAGTTGGCGCTCGGGCGGATGATCTTGCCGTCGATGCGCTGCTCGATGACGTGGGCGGACCAGCCGGCGGTGCGGGCGATCACGAACAGCGGGGTGAACATGGCGGTGGGCACGCCCATCATGTGGTAGCTCACGGCGCTGAACCAGTCGAGGTTGGGGAACATCTTCTTGATCTCCCACATCACGCCCTCGAGGCGTTCGGCGATGTCGAACATCTTGGTCGAGCCGGCCGCCTCGGACAGCCGCTTGGCGACGCCCTTGATGACGACGTTGCGCGGGTCGCTGACCGTGTAGACCGGGTGGCCGAAGCCGATCACGACCTCCTTGGCCTCGACGCGGCGGCGGATGTCGGCCTCGGCCTCGTCCGGGTTGTCGTAGCGCTTCTGGATCTCGAACGCGACCTCGTTGGCGCCGCCGTGCTTCGGGCCGCGCAGCGCGCCGATGCCGCCGGCGATCGCCGAGTACATGTCGCTGCCCGTCCCCGCGATCACGCGCGCGGTGAAGGTCGAGGCGTTGAACTCGTGCTCGGCGTACAGGTTGAGCGAGGTGTGCATCGCGCGCACCCAGGCCGGCGAGGGCTTGGCGCCGTGCAGCAGGTGCAGGAAGTGGCCGCCGATCGAGTCGTCGTCGGTCTCGACCTCGATGCGCTTGCCGTTCGTGGCCCAGTGGTACCAGTAGAGCAGCATCGAGCCGAGCGAGGCCATCAGGCGGTCGGCGATGTCGCGCGCGCCGGGCAGGTTGTGGTCGTCCTTCTCGGGCAGCACGCAGCCCAGCGCCGAGACGCCCGTGCGCATCACGTCCATCGGGTGGGCGGCTGCGGGCAGTGCCTCGAGCGCGGCCTTGACGCACGCGGGCAGGCCGCGCATGGCCTTCAGCTTGGCCTTGTAGGCGGCCAGCTCGGCCGTGGTCGGCAGCTTGCCGTGGACGAGCAGGTGCGCGATCTCCTCGAATTCGCAGACCTCGGCGACGTCCAGGATGTCGTAGCCGCGGTAGTGCAGGTCGTTGCCGGTGCGGCCGACGCTGCACAGCGCGGTGTTGCCGGCCGCGACGCCCGACAGGGCGACGGACTTCTTCGGCTTGAAGGCGGGGGTGGGGGCGTCCATGGCGGGGAAGACTCGTTATGAGGGTGGATTCGCAATCTTCGCACTCGGTTCCTCGTCGCGCAACGAGAGCTTGGCGAAGATTTGCGAACGCGGCGCCTAAACTTGCGATGTTTGCGAATTCATCGGAGCGTCATCCATGCGCAAGACCTTCCTGGGCGTGAAGCTCAAGGCGTTGCGGGAGCAGCGCGGCCTCACGCAGGCCGCGCTCGCCCGGCAGCTGGGGCTGTCGCCGAGCTACCTCAACCAGCTCGAGAACAACCAGCGCCCGCTGAGCGTGCCGGTGCAGCTGCGGCTGCAGTCGGCGCTGGGCGTCGACCTGCAGATGCTGTCGGACGACGACGAGGCGCGCCTGACCGCGCAGCTGCAGGCGGTCATGGCCGAGGCCGCCGGCGACACGCAGGTCGCCCAGGCCGAGCTGCGCGCGCTGGCGCAGCAGATGCCGGCACTCGCGCAGGTCGTGATCCGCATGCACCGGCGCGGGCGCGACGCGCAGGTGCGCCTCGACTCGCTCGC
>DASVLN010000417.1:0-4921 GCA_036384855.1 Burkholderiaceae bacterium
GCGCGGACACTCGGCGAGACGCGCGTGCCCTTCTGCCCCATAGGCTCGAGGTAGCCCTCGATCGACAGCTGCGCATAGGCGGCGTCGACCGTGCCCCGGGCGAGTCCGAGCTGGCTCGCGAGCGCGCGCGCGGAGGCGACGCGCTGCCCCGGCGCGAGCGTGCCCTGCACCACCGCCTGGCGCACGCGCTCGTAGATCTGCCGATGCAGCGGCACGGCGTCGGCGCGCCGGAGCCGCTCGTCGAGGAGCGCCTCGATGTCGATCATGGCCCAGTCCGAAGCATTGTTCTTGGCACTTTCCGGTGGGCCATCCTACTCCTACAGTGAGCGCATTGCCCCACTCCTCCAGGAGAACAACATGCGAATCTTCCTTGCCGGCGCCAGCGGCGTGATCGGCCGCCGCCTCGTGCCGATGCTGGTCGAGTCCGGCCACGACGTCCACGGCGGCACGCGCTCCGAGCGCGCAGCAGGCCTGCTGCGCGAGCTCGGCGCGACGCCCTGCGTGGTCGACGTCTTCGACCGCGACGCCCTGCATGCGGCGCTGCGGGCCGTGCGGCCTGACGTCGTCGTCCACCAGCTCACCGACCTGCCACCCAAGCTCGATCCGGCGCACATGGTCGAGGGCGTCGCGCGCAACGCGCGCATCCGCGCCGAGGGCACGGCCAACCTGGTCGCGGCCGCGCTTGGCGCGGGCTGCGGACGGATGGTGGCGCAGAGCATCGCGTGGGCGTATGCGCCGGGCGGCTCGCCTCGGCGCGAGTCGGATCCGCTGGATCTCGCCGCGGATGGCCTGCGGGCCACGACGATCGCGGGCGTTGCCGCCCTGGAGACGGCCGTCCTGCGCACGCCCGGGCTGGTCGGCGCGGTGCTGCGCTATGGCCGCCTCTACGGCCCGGACACGGGCGCCGACGAGCCGACCGACCCGGTGTGCGTGCATGTCGACGCCGCGGCCGCGGCGGCGCGCCTGGCCGTGGACCTCGGCGCGCACGGCGTCTTCAACGTCTGCGAGGTGAACGACCAGGTCTCGCCGGCCAAGGCCATCGAGCGCCTGGGCTGGTCCGACCGCATGCGCCTCGCCGACGCCCCCGCCGGAAGTGCGCGATGACCACCGCCGCACGACGCAGGACGCGGTCCACCTGGCCTCTGGCAGCGCTGGCGCTGGCCGCCGGCGCAGTCCTCGTCACGCGCCCGATGCCCCATGCTGTATCCGAGGCGATCCGGGCGCCCGGCCATCTGGCCGCCCGGCGGGCCGGCGCCCAGGCGCGGCCGGCGACGATCGTGCGGCCGCTGTCGTGCACGCCGCTGGCCGACGCGCCCGGCAAGAGCCTGACGACGATGCTGGTGGAGTTTCCGCCGGACGCATTCACGGGGCCGCACCGGCATCCGGGCTCCGTGAGCGCGTTCGTGGTGGCGGGCGCGATCCGCTCGCAGATGGCCGGCGCGCCGGCGCAGGTCTACACCGCGGGACAGACGTGGTTCGAGCCGCCGATGGTGCTGCACGCATTCGCCGAGAACGCCAGCGCAACGCAGCCAGCGACCCTCCTCGCCACTTTCGTCGCCGACGACGGCTGCCGCCAGCTCGTCATCCCCGAGCACGCGGGCCGTTAGCAGCGGATGATCGCCATGGCCCGCACGATCCAGGCGATCGAAGGGCCGCGCCCCGTCACCGCCGCCACCGCGGGACACGCCACGCTCGTCCCCTTCCTGCGACTCGCGGCATGCAACTTCGGCGTCGCGACCGCGTTGGAACGGCACGCTGACGCTGATGCTCGCGCGCAGTGCAGCCCGGCAGTCGCGGGGACAGGCGCGCTGGTCGTCGTCGCGTCGCACGTGTCGTGCGAGCGCCCGCGGGCACGCGGCGGTCACGACGCGGGATGTCCCCATTCGACCAGCGTCCCGTGGCGGCCGTCCGCCGACTCGACGAGCGCATGCCGTCGCACCGTCCAGGCGACCGCCGGCGGCGCATCGCCACGACGCGAACTCAGAACACCAGCCCGCCGGCCGCATCGATCGTCGTGCCCGTGATCCACGCCGCATCCCGCGACACCGCGAACGCCACCGCGGCGGCGATGTCGACCGGCTTGCCGGTGCGGCCGAGCGGGGTCTTCGCGACCAGCGCGGGCGCGAAGTCGGCGGCGATATGGGCGTTGCCCTCGGTCTCGACGAAGCCCGGCGCCACGCCCACCACGCGGATGCCGCGCGGGCCCAGCTCGATCCCGAGCGAGCGCGTGAGCACGTCGACCGCGCCCTTGCTGCTGGAGTAGACGTGGGTCGACCCCGACGGGCTCTTCGCGACGCCCGAGCTGATGTTGACGACGACACCGCCCGCCGGCAGCACGCGCGCCGCCGCCTGCGTCGCGAGCAGCAATCCGCGCACGTTGAGGCGGTAGTGCTCGTCGAAGCTCTCCGCCGTGAGGGTCTCCAGCGAGTCGATGCGATAGATGCCGGCGTTGTTGACGAGGATGTCCAGGCGGCCGAAGCGCGCGATCGCCGCATCGACCAGCGGCCCGGCCGCGTCGGACCGGGAGAGGTCGGCCTGCACCGCGATCGCCGTGCCGCCGGCTTGCGTGATGCGCGCGACGACGGCCTCGGCGTCGTCCGCGCCGCGCGCATAGTTGACGACGACGGCCGCGCCCTCGGCGGCCAGGCGCAGCGCGATGCCCGCGCCGATGCCCTTGGAGGCGCCGGTGACGATGGCGACCTGGCCGCGCAGCGGCTGGAGGGACGTGGTCATGGAGCGAGCCTTTCGAGAGGTGGGCACCGCGTCGGAGGACACGGCATGGCTCGCACGTTAGCGACGAAGCTTTGCGGGAAAAACGGGGTTGTGCGCAGCTCCGTTTGAAGCCATCCTTCATAATCGGCCGATGTCGCCCGACCTGCTGCCCGCCATCGCCGCGTTCGCGCGCGTCGCCCATCACGGCAGCTTCACGCGCGCGGCGGCGGAGATGGGCGTGTCCCCGTCCGCGCTGTCGCAGACGCTGCGCACGCTCGAGGCCCGGCTAGGGGTGCGGCTGCTGGAGCGCTCGACGCGCCACGTCCGCCCGACCGAGATCGGGCGGCGCTTCCTCGACGAGGCCCAACCCGGCCTCGCCTCGCTGGCGGCGGCGGTCGAGGGCCTCGACGAGGCGCGCGCACGGCCCGCGGGGCTGCTGCGGCTGAACGTATCCCAATCGGCGGTGAAGTCGGTGCTGCGGCCGCACCTCGCGGCGTTCGCGGACGCCTATCCCGACGTCGTCGTGGAGCTGCATTGCGACAACGCGCTGCTCGATCTCGTGGCCGGCGGCTTCGACGCCGGCATCCGGCTGGGGGAGAACCTTGCCGACGGCGTGGTCGCCGTGCCGCTCGGCCCGCGCCAACGCCTGGCCACCGTCGCCGCGCCGAGCTACCTCGCGGGCCGCAAGCCGCCGCGCACGCCCGACGACCTGCGCGAGCATCGGTGCATCCAGGTGCGGCTGCAGGGCGGGCTGTACCGCTGGGAGTATGCGCACAAGGGCCGCGACTTCGCCATCGAGACCCAGGGGCCGCTCGTGACCAACGACGGCGAGGTCATGATGACGGCGCTGCACGCGGGCCTCGGGATCGCCTGCCCCATCGAGGCGATGGTGGCCGACGACATCGCCGCCGGCCGCCTCGTGCCGCTGCTGAAGGCCTGGTGGCCGACGTTCCCGGGCTACTACCTCTACCACTCGACCCGCGTGCATGTGCCGCGCAAGCTGCGCGTCTTCATCGACTTCATGACGGCGCGCTGCAACCGCTGAGGCCGCGCCCGGTCAGTCGGCCACGCGCACGACCACCTTGCCGAAGTTGCGCCCCTCCAGCAGGCCGGCCAGCGCAGCGGGCGCCTGCTCGAGGCCGTCGACGAGGTCCTCGCGCAGTCGCACGCGGCCCTCGGCCAGCCACGCCAGCATGTCGCGGCGGAAGGCCTCGAAGTGCGCGGCGTAGTGGTCGAGGATGATGAAGCCCTGCAGTCGCACGCGCCGGGCGAGCACCGTCGCCAGCAGCCGCGCGCGGTTGCCGTCGTCGCCCGCCGCGTTGTAGTGCGAGATGAAGCCGCACACCGGCACGCGCGCGCCGGCATTGAGCAGCGGCAGCACCGCGTCCAGCACCTCGCCGCCGACGTTCTCGAAGTAGACGTCGATGCCATCGGGGCAGGCCGCGGCGAGGCGCTGCGCGAAGTCGGGCGCGCGGCGATCGAGGCAGGCGTCGAAGCCGAGCTCCTCGACCGCGAAGCGGGCCTTGTCCGCGCCGCCTGCGATGCCCACGACGCGCGCGCCTTTCACCTTCGCGATCTGCCCGACGACGCCGCCGACCGCGCCCGTGGCCGCGGCGACGACCACGGTCTCGCCCGGCCTGGGCTGCCCGATGTCCAGCAGCCCGACGTAGGCCGTGAATCCCGGCATGCCCAGGCCGCCGAGCGCAAGCGACGGGCGCGCCGGATCCCCCACGGGGAGGAGGTCGGCGCCGTCGGACAGCGCGTAGTCCTGCCAGCCCGCGTTCGCGAGGACGAGGTCGCCGACGCGGTGATGCGGATGTCGCGATGCCACGACGCGGCTGACGGTGCCGCCCGGCATCGTCGCGCCGAGCGCGACCGGCGGCGCGTAGCCGGGGCCGGCTTCCTCCATCAGGTTGCGCATGTACGGATCGAGCGAGAGGAATCGCGTGCGCAGCAGCACCTGCCCTTCGGCGGGCTCGGGCACGGGCACGGTCTCGAAGCGGAAGTCGCTCGCGGCGGGACGGCCGTGCGGACGCGCGGCGAGGACGATGCGGCGGTTGGTTTCGTACGTCATGGGGTATGAGCTTCGCAGCGTTGGAGGTTCAGGCTCGAGTGGCGCGCGGCCCGTGGCGCAGCACGAGCAGCGTGCCGGGCAGGACGGCGGCGATCGCGAAGGCGGGGCCGCCGCGCGCGCCGATGCGGTCGACGA
>DASVLN010000418.1:0-2040 GCA_036384855.1 Burkholderiaceae bacterium
GGCGCGATTATGGACGACCGCTCCGGCGCCCGGATCGTGCGTGCCGGAGTGCGACGGCGGGAACCGCGCCGGTCGCGGACCGACCACGACGCCAGCGTCGGGAGGCCGCGGACGTTGCAATTTCGCACGGTCGCCCCTGCAGGCTTGGGGGGCGCTGCGAGGTTCCCCGGATCGTCGCGGGAATGCCATGGGTTAGTCTCTACAATCGCGCGTTTGCCGCCATGCGGCCCGGGCAATGACTTCCGAAGGCGTGGGCCCGCATCGACACTGAGCCGCCAGGCTCGAGAAGGGCTTGCCGTCCATGTTTCGTTCCGTGTGTGTGTCTTCCCGCGTGCGTTCCGGCGCCGCCTGCCTGGCCCTGGCCGCCCTGGCCGCCTGCGGCGGGAAGAGCTCCTCCGACAACTCCGAGGTCGCCGCCAAGGTCAACGGCGACCCGATCACCGTCGCCCAGATCTCCGCCGCCCTTCCGCGCCAGCGCGCCTCGCAGGCGGACGTCGCCGATGCCGCCGGCCGCGCGATGCTCGATCGCCTGATCGAGACGGACATCCTGGCCCAGAAGGCCGTCAAGGCGAAGCTGGACCAGGATCCGCGCGTCGTCGCGCAGATCGAATCGGCCCGGCGCGACATCCTCGCCCGCCGCTTCGTCGAGGAGGTGGCCGAGACCGGCGCCAAGCCGACCGGGCAGCAGGTGCAGAAGTTCTTCGACGAGCGCCCCAACCTGTTCGGGCAGCGCAAGCTGTTCACGCTGCAGCGCCTGGACATCCAGGTGCCGGACGATCGCCGCACCGAGGTGGACGCCCACGTCTCGTCGCTGAAGACGTCCGCGGAGCTCACGGACTGGCTCAAGGCGCAGAACCTGAAGTTCACCAGCCGCCAGGAGCAGGCCGCCTCCGAGCAGATCCCGGCGCAGCTGCTGGACAAGCTCGCCACGCTCAAGGACGGCGAATCCACCGTCATGCCCTCGCCGTCCGGCGTGATGGCCGTCACGCGCGTTTCCGCGGTGGCCGCGCCCAAGACGCTCGCCGACGCCCGTCCCGCCATCGAGCAGTTCCTCTCGATGCAGGGCAAGCGCGAGGCGATCATGAACCTGCAGAAGTCCGTCAAGGACGGTGCGCAGATCGAGTACCTGGGCCGCTTCGCGCCCAACGCCGCACCGGCCGCCGCGCCGGCCGCGCCCGCGTCCGTTTCCGCCAACTCCGCCGCCACCGCGGCGTCCCAGAATCCCCCAGGCCAAAAATGAAGCTTCGCGCACGAGTTGTCCTTTCGCTGGCGGTCGTCGGCGCCGCCGTCGCCCTGGCCGGTTGCGGCAAGAACAAGTACGACGCCACGCCGGTGCTCGCCACCGTCAACGGCGAGAACGTCACCCAGGGCCAGGTCGACTACGTGCGCTCGCAGTTCCTCGCGGCGCATCCGGGCGCGTCCGCGCCGGAGAACGCGCAGATCCTCAAGGGCCTCGTGGAGCAGCGCCTGATCACGCAGAAGGCGGAGAAGGAGAAGCTCGATCGCAACCCGGGCGTGCTGCAGGCGATCGAGGAGACGCGCAAGGATGCGCTCGCGCGCTTCTACATCGACGAGCTCGCGGCCAAGGTGCCCAAGCCCGGTGCCGACGACATCAAGCAGTACTACGACGGCCACCCGCTGAACTTCGCCCAGCGCGCGATCTACACGCTGCAGAAGGTCGACGCCCGCGTGCCGGCGGACCAGCTGCAGGCCGTGGTGCAGGCGGCGCAGGCGACGAGCTCCGCCGACGAGGCCGCTGCCGTGGTCAAGGCCAAGGCGACCGCCTCCAACGTGACGCTGTCGCCGCAGCCCGCGGAATCGCTCGGCGGCCTGCTGCCGCGGATCGCCCAGCTGAAGCCCGGCCAGACCGTGTGCGTGCCGATGCCCGGCGGCCTGAGCGCGGTGACGCTGGTGAGCGTGCAGCCCGCGCCCCTGACGCTGGCCCAGGCGACCGGCACGATCGAGAACCTGGTGTGGAACCAGCGCAAGCGCGAGGCCATCCAAGCCGAGGCCAAGACGCTGCACGCCGATGCGAAGATC
>DASVLN010000419.1:0-3622 GCA_036384855.1 Burkholderiaceae bacterium
GACCGCGCGTGACGCACGCTCGCGCCGCGCGAGCACCGTCGCGCCGATGGTCAGGCCGGCGGCCACCAGCGGCAGCACCATCGCCTTGTTGTGGAACGAGCCGCGGTAGTGCTCCATGCCGCTGTCGGCGAGGACGGACAGCCCGAGCAGGGTCGCGCCGGCGGCGACGAGCGCCGCGCCGCGGTCGTCGTCGCGAGGACGCATCGCGAAAGCTCCGGTTTCGCGGCCTGCGGCGCGAGCCCCTACGGGCGGCCGGGCGGGGGTCATGAGGAAGCCTCCGTGCTGCGCACTGCGGCGCGAGCCCCTACGGGCGGCCGGGCGGGGGTCATGAGGACGCCTCCGTGCTGCGCACTGCGGTGCGAGCCCCTACGGGCGGCCGGGCGGGGCTCATGCGATGTCTCCTTGGACGAGGTAGGGCCGCGCGTCGATGGCCTTGAAGGCGAGCCCGTTGCCGGGCGCCGACGCGTCGGGCCGGATCGCGCCTTCCCGCACGCGCGGTGCGCCGTCGAACAGGGCGTGCTCGATGCGCACGTGGTCGTGGAACCATTCGAGGTGCCGCAGCCGCGCGACGGCGGCGGCGACGGGCAGGTGCAGCGACGGCGCGCAGTGGCCGGACAGCTCGAGGTGATGCGCCTCGCACAGCGCGGCGATCTTCAGGAAGCCGGTGATCCCGCCGCAGCGCGTGACGTCGGCCTGCAGCACGTCGACCGCTCGGCCCTCGAGCAGGTGCGCGGCGTCGTCGAGCGTGAAGACGTACTCGCCGGCGGCGACGTCGACCGCGGCGCCACAGGCCTCGCGGACGCGGCGCAGGCCCTCGACGTCGTCGGACGAGACCGGTTCCTCGAACCAGCGCAGGCCCGCGTCGGCGCAGGCCTGCAGCAGCCGCAGCGCCTGGCGCACGCCGTAGCCGCCGTTGGCGTCGACGAACAGCTCGGCCGACCCGATGGCCGAGCGCGCGACGGCCACGCGTCGCGGGTCGTCGGCGGCGTCGGTGCCGATCTTCATCTTCACATGGCGGCAGCCGTCGCGTTCGACCCAGCCGCCGAGCTGTTCGCGCAGGCGCGCGTCGTCGTAGTTCGTGAAGCCGCCGCTGCCGTACACGGGCACCGCGTCGCGGCAGCGGCCGAGCAGCGTCGCGAGCGACACGCCCAGCGCGCGCGCCTTGGCGTCCCACAGCGCAGCGTCGAGCGCGGAGATCGCGCACGCGGCGACGCCCGAGCGGCCGATGTTGCGCACCGCGCGCTGCATCGCCTGCCAGCAGGCCTCGACGTCCATCGCGTCGCGGCCGGCGATCGCCGTCGCGAGCGCGCCGGTGGCCAGCGAGGCGGCGGCGGCGTCGGCATACGTGTACCCCATCCCGTATCGACCGCCCGCGTGCACCTGCACGACGACGAGCGTGGTCGAGTCCCAGGCGAACGTGCCGTCGCGCTCGGGACCGTCGGTCGGGATCCGGTAGGCCGCGGCTCGCACGGCCTCGACCGGCAACGCGGGCTCAGCGGCCATCGTGGTGCCCGGGCAGGATCGCGCCCAGCACCTGGCGCATCGCGCCGGCGATCATGCCGCCCTCGCGCGGGTCGCCCTTGGCCAGCGCCTTGGCGAAGTTGCTCGCCTGCTTGAACGTGATGTGCGGCGGCAGCGGCGGCACCTCGGGGTCGGTCTTGACCTCGAGCACGACGGGCCGGTCGCTGGAAAGCGCTTCCTCCCACGCCGCGCCGAGCCGCTCGGGGTCGTCGACGTAGAGGCCACGCAGCCCGATCAGCTCGCCGAAGCGGTGGTAGGGCACGTTGGGGATCTGCTGCGACGCGTCGAACTTCGGGTCGCCTTCCATGACGCGCTGCTCCCAGGTGACCTGGTTGAGGTCCTCGTTGTTGAAGACGCAGACGATCCAGCGCGGGTCGGCCCATTCCTTCCAGTACTTGGAGACGGTGATGAGCTCCGCCATGTTGTTCATCTGCATGGCGCCGTCGCCCACCAGCGCGACCACCGGCCGGTCGGGATGGGCGAACTTCGCGGCGATCGCGTACGGCACCGCCGCGCCCATCGACGCGAGGCCGCCCGACAGCGAGGCCATCATCCCGCGTCGCATGCGCAGGTCGCGCGCGAACCAGTTCGCGCACGAGCCGGAGTCGCTCGTCACGATGACGTTGGCGGGCAGGCGCGGCGAGAGCTCCCACGCGACGCGCTGCGGGTTGACCGGGTTGGCGGGCTGCATCGCGCGCTCCTCGAGCGTCTTCCACCAGCTCGACATCCAGCCGGCGATGTCGTCGCGCCAGGACGTGTCCGCCTTGTCCTGCAGCAGGGGCAGCAGCGCGCGCAGCGTCTCGGCGGCATCGCCGACGAGGTTGACCTCCATCGGATAGCGCAGCGAGAGCATGTCCGGCGCGAGGTCGATCTGCACGGCGCGCGCCTGGCCCTCCTTGGGCAGGAACTCCGAGTACGGGAAGCCCGAGCCGATCATCAGCAGCGTGTCGCACTCGTTCATCAGCTTCCAGCTCGGCTCGGTGCCGAGCAGGCCGATCGAGCCCGTGACCCAGGGGAGGTCGTCGGCCAGAGCGGCCTTGCCCAGCAGCGCCTTCGCGGCGCCGGCCTGCAGCTTGTCGGCCACCGCGATCACCTCGTCGGTGGCGTGCAGCGCCCCGGCGCCGACGAGCAGCGCGACCTTCCTGCCCGCGTTGAGCACCTCGGCCGCGCGCTGCAGGTCCATGCGCGCCGGCACGACCACCGGCTTCGCATACCCCACCCCCGAATGCAGCGTGCCGTGCGCGCGCGGCGGATCCTCGTACTTTTCTTCCTGCAAGTCGTTCGGCAGGATGATCGCCGCCACGCGGCGCTCGGCCATCGCCACCCGAACGGCGCGGTCGACGATGTGGCGCACCTGCGCCGGCATCGAGGCCTGCTGCACGAAGGAGCCGGCCACGTCCTTGAACAGCGCGGGCAGATCGAGCTCCTGCTGGTAGTGCCCGCCGAGCGCGTCGCGCGCCTGCTGGCCGACGATCGCGAGCACCGGCATGTGGTCGAGCCGCGCGTCGTACAGGCCCGTCACGAGGTGCGACGCGCCGGGGCCCGAGGTCGCGATGCACGCGCCCATCTCGCCGGTGAACTTCGCGTACGCCGAGGCCATGAACGCGGCCATCTCCTCGTGCCTCGCCTGGATGAAGCGGATCTTGCCGCCGGCACGGTTGAGCCCGCCGAACACGCCGTTGATGCCATCGCCCGGGTAGCCGAACAGGAGGCGCACGCCCCACTCGTGGAGTCGCTCGACCACGAAATCGCCGACGGTCTTGGCCATGCTCTCGTTCCTCGTCGCTGGAAACGCCGGACATCCGGCCCTCCGGCACGGCAATTCCCACGCCCCCGACAGCAGGATCGGCCTGCCGCGGCCGCCTGCAACGGCCGAGTGGCACGCCGAATGCCGCGCATCGGCATGGACCGTCCGCTGTTCCAGGATCGCGCCGACGCCGGCCGTGCGGTCGCGCGCCTGCTCGGGCGATACGCGGGCCGCTCCGACGTGCTGGTGCTCGCCCTGCCGCGCGGTGGCGTGCCGGTCGCGTTCGAGGTCGCCGCGGCGCTGCGGGCGCCGCTGGACGTGCTGGTCGTGCGCAAGCTCGGCGTCCCCGGCCAC
>DASVLN010000420.1:0-5826 GCA_036384855.1 Burkholderiaceae bacterium
TTGATGGTCCATCACGATCGCTCCAACTGGGCGCCCGTCGCATGGGTGTGGCTGACCGAGGCCCGCCTTCTCGCTTCGCGATTGGCGCAGGCGTAGATCATTTCAGCTACACCCTCTCAGAAGGTGTGAATGAATCCAGCGTGTCCGAGCGGGTTGCCAGATCGCGTCCAATCCAGGCGGAAAGCGCAGACGTAGCTCGGGCTACGGCGAGCATTTCCAACGACGAGTGGGCGCGATCTGGCGGCACGAGCGGGCATGGTGGATTCGTTCACACCTTCTCAGATCTGCACGCGCGTGCCCAGCTCGATGACGGCGTTGTTGGGCAGCCGGAAGAACTCCACGACGCTGCCGGCGTTGCGCGTCATCGCCGCGAACAGGCGCTCGCGCCAATGGGCCATGCCGTCGCCGCGCGTGGGTACCACGACCTCGCGGCTGAGGAAGTAGCTGGTCGTGAGCTCCTCGATCTCCAGCCCGTAGCCGCGGCACAGCGTGAGCGCCTGCGGGATGTCGGGCGTGTTCTTGAAGCCGTAGTTGATCGTCACGCGCCAGAAGCCGCGCGCGAGCGGCTCGACCTGCACCCGCTCGGCGAACGGCACCCAGGGCACCTCGTGGAAGACGACGGTGAGGATGACGTTGGTCTCGTGCAGCACCTGGTAGTGCTTGAGGTTGTGCAGCATCGCCTGCGGCACCGTGCCCGGGTTGGCGACCGCGTAGACCGCCGTGCGGGGCGTGCGCGCGATGTCGTCGGCGGCCAGGGCCGTGATGAAGGGCACGAGGTCGGGGTCGTCGCGGGTGATGTTCTCGAGCAGCAGCTCGCGCCCGCGCTTCCAGGTCGACATCACCGCGAAGATGGCGAGCCCCAGCGTGAGCGGGAACCAGCCGCCCTGCAGGAACTTCAGCGAGCACGCGGTGACGAGCAGCACGTCCAGGCCGAGGAAGAAGCCGGTCGCGCCGACCGCGATCCACGCCGGGAAGCCCCAGCCGTAGCGCACGACGAAGTAGGTCAGCACGGTGTCGATGAGCATCGTCACGGTCACCGCGATGCCGTAGGCGGCCGTCAGCTTGGAGGCGCTGCCGAAGCCGATCACCGAGATCGTCACCGCCGCGAGCAGCAGCCAGTTGACGCGCGGCAGGTAGATCTGGCCGGCCTCGCGCGCCGACGTGTAGATCACCTCCATGCGCGGCAGGAAGCCCAGCTGGATCGCCTGCTTGGTCATGGAGAACGCGCCCGAGATGACCGCCTGCGACGCGATCACGGCGGCCATCGTCGCCAGCACGACGACCGGGATCACCCAGGCCTGCGGGAACAGGTGGTAGAACGGGTTGGCGATCGCCGCCGGCTCGCGCATCAGCAGCGCGCCCTGGCCCATGTAGTTCAGCGCCAGCGAAGGCAGCACGAGCACGCTCCAGGCGAGCCGGATCGGCGTCTTGCCGAAGTGGCCCATGTCGGCGTAAAGCGCCTCCGCGCCGGTCAGCGCCAGCACGATCGCCCCCAGCGCCGCGAACACGTGCCAGCCGCGCTCGAGCAGGAAGCGCACCGCCTCGATCGGGTTGAGCGCGGTGAGGATGGCCGGCGCCTGCAGCACATGGATCAGCCCGACCACGCCCATGCCGGTGAACCAGACCACGATGATCGGGCCGAAGCTCTTGCCCACCGCGCCGGTGCCGAAGCGCTGGGCCGCGAACAGCACCACCAGCACGACCACCGACAGCGGCACCACGTAGGCCTTGAGCGCCGGCGCGGCGACCTCCAGGCCCTCGACCGCGCCCATCACCGTGACCGCCGGCGTGATGACGCTGTCGCCGAAGAACAGCGTGGCGCCGAACATCCCCACCATCATGATGAGCATGCGCCGCCGCTCCGTGCCGCCGGCGCGCGAAGCGAGCGCGGTCAGCGCCATCGCGCCGCCCTCGCCGTTGTTGTCGGCGCGCAGGATGAGGATCACGTACTTCAGCGTGACCACCAGCATCAGGCCCCAGAAGATCGACGAGATCGCGCCGACGAGGTGGTGGGTGTCCAGCGGCACGCCGACGCCGTCGGCGGGCAGGAAGATCTCGTGCAGGGTGTAAAGCGGGCTGGTGCCGATGTCGCCGTAGACGACGCCCAGCGCACCGAGGGTCATCGCCGCGAGGCCGGCGCCTCGTTCCTTGCTGCTCATGAAGGGTTCCGGTTGTCCGGGCGGCATTGTCGCCGAAGGCGTCGGCGCCGCCGGGCGCGGCCCGCACCGGGCCCGCCCGTCACGCGGCCGTCACGTTCGCGTGGACGCGGGTAGAGTCGGCGTTCCCGCCGGCGCCCGCGCGCCGGGCCACCATGCCGCCCGCCCCATGCTGATCAACTGCGTCGCCTACGACAACGGAGCCAAGCTCGCCGACATTCCGATCGCGCAGATCAGCGACTACCTCGCGCGCAAGGGCTGCTTCGTCTGGGTCGCGCTGAAGGACGCGAGCGACGAGGAGCTCGACGCCATGCAGCGCGAGTTCGGCCTGCACGAGCTCGCGATCGAGGACGCCCGCCACGGCCACCAGCGGCCCAAGGTCGAGGAGTACGGCGACACGCTGTTCGCCGTCGTGCACACGGTGGAGATGACCCCCACGGACCAGATCCACGTCGGCGAGCTGAACCTGTTCGTCGGCCTGAACTTCGTGCTGTCGGTGCGCAACCGCAGCCGCCAGAACCTGCTGCAGGTGCGCGAGCGCGCCGAGCGCGAGCCGCAGCTGCTGCGCCACGGCCCGGCCTTCGTGTTCTACGCGCTGATGGACGCGGTGGTCGACCGCTACTTCCCGATCATCGACACGCTGGAGACCGACCTCGAGAACATCGAGGACCAGATCTTCGAGCCCGGCACCTCGCAGGCCAACATCGAGCAGCTGTACGCGCTCAAGCGCAAGATCGGCGTCGTGCGCCATGCGGTGGTGCCGCTGATCGACTCCGTGCACAAGCTGTTCAGCGGCCGCGTGCCGGCCGTCTGCGAGCACAACCGCGAGTACTTCCGCGACGTCTTCGACCACCTGCTGCGCATGAACGGCTCGCTCGACACCCTGCGCGACACCATCGGCACGGCGATCCAGGTCAACCTCGCGATGGTGTCGATCGAGGAGTCGGTCGTGAACAAGCGGCTCGCGGCCTGGGCGGGGATCTTCGCCGTGATCAGCGCCTTCGCGGGCATCTGGGGCATGAACTTCAAGGCCATGCCCGAGCTGGAGTGGAAGTACGGCTATCCCGCGGCGCTGGCCGTCATCGCGGCGGTGTGCGTGATCCTGTACCGGCAGTTCAGGAAATCCGGCTGGCTGTAGCCGGACGCCGCACTCAGACCGGCGACGGCTCCGACGCCGGCGCCGCGTCGCGCTCCAGCTCGGCCTCGACGCGGTCGCGCCCGTTCTGCTTGGCGCGGTACATCGCCTCGTCGGCGCGCTTGATGCCGTCGTTGAGATCCTCGTCGCGGTGCCACTCGGCCACGCCGAAGCTGCAGGTGATCGCAAGCCCGCCCGGCCACTGCGCCGCGGCGATGCGCTCGCGCAGGCGCTCGGCGATCGCGCGGCCCTCGGTGCCGCCGGTCGCGCGGAAGACGAGGAGGAACTCCTCGCCGCCCCAGCGCGCGAACAGGTCGTCGCGCTGCACCGCCGAGCGCACGAGCTCGGCCAGGCCGCGGATCACCTGGTCGCCGACGTCGTGGCCGCAGCGGTCGTTGACCTGCTTGAAGTGGTCGATGTCGATGAAGACCAGGGTCATCGGGAAGGTGCGCTCGCCGCCGGCGCGCACGAGGCGCATCAGTTCGTCGGCCAGGCCCTTGCGGTTGAGCACGCCGGTGAGCGGGTCGCTGCGCGCCGCCTCGGCGAGGTGGCGCGTCTCGCGGCGCAGCGATTCGTTGAGCCGCTGCAGCGAGTGCTGGCTGGCCGCGCTCAGGTGCAGCTGGCCGCGCGTCGTCACGGTGTCGACGACGAGCCAGCCGAACACCAGCGCCATCCACACCGCGATCACGCCGAGGCGGAACGTCGAGCTCGAGACCAGCTTGCCGTGCAGCTCGATGCGGTCGACGCGGACGTGGTGCATGCCGGGCACGACCACCGGCCCGGTCGAGAACGACATCCGCGTGACGTTGCGGAAGTCGGGCGCCTCGAGGTCCAGCGTCATCGGGTGCTCGTCGATCCACCACTGCGAGACCGTGAAGCGGCTCAACGGCACCTCGTAGCCGGACGGATACGCCGACGGCTCGTAGACGAGCTGGTTGACCTTCTCGCTCTCGCCCACACCGGGCCTGGAATACTTCGGGTCGAAGTTGCGGACGTAGACGCGCACGCGCTGCCGGCCCTCGGGCCCGCTGGCGCTGAGCCACAGGCGCATGCTGTCGTAGCGGCTCAGGTCGATGCCGGCGGGCGCGTCGCGGAAGACGACCTCGAGCTCGCAGTACGGCCACTGGTAGCCGGCCTTGACGTCGCAGTCCATCTCCAGCGCCGAGCCGTCGCGCGCGACCGAGGCGACGCTGTGGCCGCCGTCGCTCACGCGATCGTCGACGCCGCCGATCCGCAACGAGGAGCGGCCGTCGATCACCATCGTCGTGCCCATGCCGAACTCGTTCCAAAGCAGCGCCGCCGCCGTGAGCGCGAGCAGGAGGATCAGCAGTCTGCGGAGGACGCGGGCGGACATGGCGCGGGAACGGGAGCGGTCGGACGGGCGGCGACGATCGGGAATCGGCGCGCCTGCCGTCATCTTGAGGCGTGCGGCGGTTCCGGCGCGCCGACGCGGGGCGACATCCGTGCCGGAGTTCACGAAGACGCCGGGGGCCGGCCCTCGCAAGGCGGGCCGCGCCCGGCGGCGCACGCGGACGCCCGTCCGCTGGCCGGTCGTCGCTCGCCGACCGCCGATCGCCGACCGCGGGCACGGGCCCGGCCGCCGGACGGGGCGCGGCGCGATCAGTGCAGCGAGACCCCCGCCGCCTGCATCGCCTTGACCGCGCCCGCGCCGATGGACGCGCCGAAGCGCTTGGCCAGGCGCTCGGCGACGTTCTCCTGCAGCGTGTAGTCGATCACGTCCTCGGCATGCACGACGTCGCGCGCGACGTAGTCGAGGTTGCCGAGGTGGTCGGCCAGGCCCTGCGAGACGGCGTCCTGGCCGTTCCAGAACAGGCCGGAGAAGGTGTCGGGCGTCTCGTGCAGGCGCGCCCCGCGGCCCTCGCGCACGACGGCGATGAACTGCTGGTGGATCTGGTCGATCATCGCCTGCGCGTAGGCGCGCTGCTTGGGCTGCAGCGGCGAGAACGGGTCGAGCATGCCCTTGTTCTCGCCCGCGGTGATGAGCCGGCGCTCGACCCCCAGCTTGTCCATCAGGCCGGTGAAGCCGAAGCCGTCCATCAGCACGCCGATCGAGCCGACGATGCTCGCCTTGTCGACGAAGATCTCGTCCGCGCCGACGGCCATGTAGTACGCGCCGGAGGCGCACATCTCCTCGCACACCGCGTAGACCTTCTTGTGGTGCAGGGCCTTCAGCCGCTTGATCTCGTCGTAGACGATGCCGGCCTGCACCGGGCTGCCGCCGGGCGAGTTGAAGCGCAGCACGATGGCCTTGGCGTTCTTCTCCTCGAAGGCGCTCTGCAGGGCCGAGACGATGTTCTCGGCGCTCGCCTCGGAGCCGGCGGCGATCTCGCCGCGCACCTCGATCAGCGCCGTGTGCGGCCCGCTGGGCGCCGCCACGTGGCCGCGCTGCGCCGCCACGATGCCCCACACGAAGGCCAGCGCGAGCAGGAACCACGCCGTGCGCATCACGCGGCGCCAGCGGCGCTCGTTGCGGCGGTCGCGCACCAGCTCGCCAGAGACCTGCGCGAGCAGCAG
>DASVLN010000421.1:0-1762 GCA_036384855.1 Burkholderiaceae bacterium
TCGCGTCGCAGCTGACGCCTCGCCGGCGCCGCCGTCAGGCCGGCGCGCTGTCCTCGGACAGCATCTCGACCGCGTTGGGCTGCTTCGGCAGCGAGCCCGGCGAGGCCTTGAGCTCCTCCTTGCGGGCGGCCAGGCGCGCCCCGAGCTCCTTCATGTCCAGCTTCGAGCGCTTCGCCTTGGGGAACATCTCGTTCTGTTCCTCCTTGACGTGGTGCTTGACGTACTCGCCCATCACCTGGATGTGCGCGTCGAACATGTCGCCGTCCGGCGTGCGGCCTTCGACCTTGGCGATGAACTCCTTGAGCGTCGCGTGCTCGACGAGCGCTTCCGGCACGAGCTCGCGATCCTTGAGCGCCGCGCGCACGGCCGGATAGAAGATCTCCTCCTCGATCATCGCGTGGATCGTCAGCTCCTGGCAGATCCTGGCGACCAGGGCCTGCTTCTTGGTGATCGAGCGGCTCTTCTCGTACTCGTCGAACAGCGCGCTCACGCGCTTGTGGTCGTCCTTCAGCAGTGCGATCGCGTCGGGATTCGCCGACCGCGTCGCCGTCGTGCGGCCGCGCGATCCGGCGGCCGTCTTCCTGGGTGCAGTTGCCATCGTGTGCTCCTCGTGCGTGTGACTCGTTGGGTTGCGCCTCGGCGCGTCGACACAGATGGCAAGCGGCAGGCCCGTGGACGCCTCCGCGGCCGCGGCCAGCCGCGCTGCCGGCATCCCGCTTGCCGTCGGCGAGCGCCCGCACGACGCCCCTGCCGCCATGTCCGACTACGAGCTCTACTACTGGCCGATGCCTTTCCGCGGCCAGTTCATCCGCGCGATCCTCGCCCACGCCGGCAAGCGCTGGGACGAATACGCCGCGGACGACATCGCCGCGACGATGCACGCCGCCCCCGACGCGCAGCCGGTGCCGTTCATGGGGCCGCCGATGCTGCATGACCGGCGCGCCGGCGTCTGGCTCGCGCAGATGCCGGCGATCGCGTACTACCTGGCCGAGACGCTCGACCTGCTGCCGCGCAAGGTCGCGCTGCAGGCGCTGGCGCTGAAGGTCGTCAACGACGCGAACGACGTCATCGACGAACTCACGCTGGACGGCGGCCGCCAGATGTGGACGCCGCGACGCTGGAAGGAGCACGTGCCGCGGCTGCGGCGCTGGATGGCGATCTGGGAATCCACCGGCCGCCGCCACGGCCTCGCGGCCGATGCCGGCTGCCTGCTGGGCGGCGCGCGCGTGGGCGTCGCCGACCCCGTGACCGCGACGCTGTGGGACACGATGTCCGAGCGCTTCCCGGTCATCGGCGAGCTGCTGGACGACGAGGCGCCGCGCGTCGCCGGCCTGACGCGGCGCGTCTGCGCCCTGCCCTCGATCGCCAACCTGCGCGCGCAGACGCGGGCGCGCTTCGGCGACGCCTACTGCGGAGGGCGGATCGAGCGCTCGATGCGGCAGGTGATCCGCTGAGCCGGCGTCGGGACGAAGGACGCGGCGCGTGCCGCGGACGTCGATGCGGCCTCGCCTTCAGCGCCGGCGCACGACGAGCTCGCTCCAGCCCGTCGCCGGATCGGCCTCGCGCGCGAAGGCCCAGCCCGGTGCAAGCGCAAGCAGCACCTCGGCCGTCGTGCGGACGACGCAGCCGTAGGCCGCGTGGCCGCCGACGACGCGACCGCGGGCGTCGGCGACGCTCAGGTGCAGGTGCGAGCCGCCTGCGCCGATCGAGCCGGACAGCGTCAGCAGCTCGACGTCGCCCTCGACCACGACCGGCCTGGGCG
>DASVLN010000422.1:0-3776 GCA_036384855.1 Burkholderiaceae bacterium
CCGCCGACGCCAACGCGCCCATCGTCGCCGCGCTCACCGGGCGCAGCGGCGAGCCGCTCGTCGCGCCGGTGGTGCGGGTCGCCGCCGGCCGCGAGCACGGCATCTCCGGCATCGTCGACGCGCACGGCTTCAAGGTGCGCATCGCGCCCGAGCGCCTGTATGCGAAGGCGCGGCTGTAGCGCGCCATCGCGGGTGAGAAAGCGAGAGCCGACCCACGCGGGCATGCACCACCGGCTCCCCCATGAAACCGCATGGCCCGCGCGGCTCTCGGCGCGGCTCTCGTGAAACCTCAGGCAGGCGCGACGAAGCCCGCGGCCTTGTACGCGGCGTCGATCGTGGCCTGCCCGACGCGGCCGGCCGCCTCGTGATGCACCGGCATCAGCGCGCGCTTCCAGGCCTCGACCTCCGCTGGCGCCAGCGCGTAGACGGTCGTGCGGCCCGAGGCGCGGATGCGCTCCAGGGCCGCGGCGTTCTCCGCGTTGGCGTTGCGGTTGACGAGGGCGGTGGCGTCGCGCAACGCGGACTCGACGACGGCGCGCAGGTCGGGCGGCATGCCGTCCCAGAACTTCCGGTTGACGATCACGGCGTACGCGAGGTGGCCGTGGTTGGAGATCGTCAGGTGCTTCTGGACCTCGTGGAGCTTCTGGGTGTAGATGCCCGACGGCACCCCTTCCGCGCCGTCGACGACGCCCGACTGCAGGCCCTGGTAGAGCTCGCTGGCCGCCATCACCTGCGGGATCGCGCCCAGCGCGCGCATCTGCGCGTCGAGCACCTTGGAGGACTGGATGCGCATCTTCAGGCCCTTGAAGTCGGCGACCGCGTGCAGCGGCCGGTTGGCCGTCATCACGTGGAAGCCGTTGTCCCAGTAGGCGAGGCCCTTGATGCCCTTGGGCTCGAGCTTGCGCAGCAGCTCCGCACCCAGCGGCCCGTCGACCATCGCGTGGAACGCGGCCTCGTCCTTCATCAGGTAGGGCAGGTCGAAGACCTCGAACTCCCGGACGCCCAGCGGGCCGAACTTGGCCAGCGACGGCGCGAGCATCTGCACCGAGCCGAGCTGCAGCGCCTCGAGCTCCTCCTTGTCCTTGTACAACTGGCTGTTGGGATAGACCTCGACCTTCAGGCGGCCGCTGGAGCGCTGCTCCGCGAGCTCCGTGAAGCGCTGCGCACCGATGCCCTTCGGGGTATCCGGCGCGACCACGTGGCTGAACCGGATCACGATCGGCGCGGCCTGCGCGCGCGCCGGGCGCGCGAAGCCGCCGGCAGCCAGGGCCAGCGCCGAGCCGGCCATCGAGTTGAGGAATCGCTTTCTCGTCGTCATCGCTTGTCTCCCGGTGGCGCGGGGACGGCGCAACCGCGGCGCCGGGCGCGCCGCGGTCCGCCGGCCTCGCAGGCTCAGAACTTGTAGCGCAGGCCTACGGCCAGCTCGTTCTGGTGCATCGAGCCGGGCGCGCTGGACACCCGGTAGCCCTCGGTGAGCTTCAGGTGATCCGCGGCGACGTAGACGTCGCTGGCCTTGTCGAGGTGCAGCATCGCGGCGCCGTAGATCGTGTCGCGGGCGCCCGAGGCGATCTTGGTCGCGGCGCTGACGTCGGCGAACGGGTTGAGCACGTTGCCGCCCGCGTCCAACGCGGCGTCGCTCGCGTCGATGCGCAGGTAGCCGAGCGTGAAGTCCCAGCGCGTCGTCGGCGTGAACTTCACGTGCGCCGTGTACGCGTTGTCGCGCCGACCCTGCAGCCTGGGCGACTGGCCGCCGGTGTAGCGGTACCAGCCGCCGCCGACGCGCACGAGATCCCACTGGTAGTTCGCGCCGAGCGACGCCGCGCGGTCGCGATGGCTGGCGACGTTGGCCGCGGTGTAGAAACCCGCGACGTGCAGCGCGCCGAGGTTGTAGCCGAGCGCCGCCGACTTCGTCTGCCCGCGCTGCTGGTTGCCCGCGGTACCGCCGAACTGGAAGCCGAGGCCGGCGACGAGGCCGGAGCGCCACGCCTTCTTCCACACGACGCCGTTGTCCATGCGCGATCCGGTGGCGCTGCCGCCGTAGTTCACGAGCGCCTTGAAGTTGTTCTGGTTCGTGTAGCCGCCCTCGTCGGTGCCGACCGCGGCCGCGCCGTACGGGTCGCCGTAGATCGCGGAGATGTCGCGCCCGAGCGCGTCCTGGCGGCCGAAAGTCAGCTTGCCCCAGGTCGGGCTCAGGAAGCCGGCCCAGGCGTCGCGGTTGAAGATCACGTTGGACGTTCCCATCGCGCCCGTCTGCGGCACGTACTCGGCCTCGAGCTTGAAGATGCCGGCGAGGTCGTCGTCGAACGGATGCGTGCCGGTGAAGCCCAGCCGGCTGCCGCTGAACCACGGCGCCTGGAAGCTCACCAGCTTGCCGTTGGTCGCGGTGGCGTGGTCGACGTCGCTGGCCGTCGCCTCGATGAGGCCGTACAAGGTCACCGACGAGCCCGCCACGTGCGCCGTCAGCGGGCTGCCGGAGGCCGGCGCGGCCGGTCCGCCGTCCTGCGCCTGCGCGCACGCGCAGACCAGCCCTCCTGCAATGGCGAGACTCGCCCTCATCCTCTTGCTCATGTCATCGTCTCCTGTTGGTTGAACGTCGCGCCGCGCGGCCCGCATGGCGGTGCGTTGGGCGACGGGAGCGAAGACTAGGAAACGACGCCTTTCGAACGGCTTTCGCGCCGCCGCGATTCGGGTAATCGCGTGCAGGGCCGCATGCAGGGCCGCAACACCGCGCGCGGCGAAGGCCGTTCGTAAGCCGAGCTGCGTTATCCGCGTGCGGGCGCCTCGTGGTCCATGGGCAGGTGGACGTCGCGGACCTCGAGCGCGTTGTCGCGCGCGAAGCCGGTGACGAAGTCCCAGGCGAGCGGCTGCAGCCGCGCCAGGGCGGGGTCGACGACGACGCACTTGACGCCCTCGACCACCCGCGGCACGCACAGCGGCGACCAGCAGGCCCCCGCGCGCCGCGCCTGCGGCTCGAGGAGGAACGCGCCCAACGCGCCGGCCAGGCGTTCGGCCCAGTCGGCCGGCCGGAACGCGCGGCCCTCGCGCGTGACGCCGCGGATGCACAGGCGGGCCGAGGCCGGCGGTCGGTCGGGGAACGGCATCGGGCTGGGCGGCATCGAGGCGGACGTGGAGGACTCGCGCACGCATCGACCGGCGCGCGGCGCGCGGCGGTCTGCGGGCCGCGCGAGCCTAGGCAAGTCCTGCTTTCGCGCGGCTTTCGTCACGCTTCGCGTCGGCATGCACGCCACGCCGGGCGCGGCCGGGCCGCCGCGCGTGCCGATGAAAGCTGTTGGTAAGCCGGGCCTCGATAGCATCGAACCAACACCGGCTGTCAAGACCGGGAAGCGGAGACGAGATGAACCACTGGCACCGAGCGAGGGTGTGCGTGGCCCTGGCGGCGTGCCTCGCGGCGGGGGTCGCGCGGGGCAACGAGCGGGTCGTCCTGATGGTGGGCGGCATCGACAAGCAGATCTACCTGCCGGCCCGCCTGGCCCAGCGCCTGGACTACTTCGCCGCCGAGGGCGTCGACGTGGAGCTGCGCAGCGAGGAGTCGGGCGTCGGCGCGCGCGACCAGCTGCTGCTCGGCACGGTCGACGGGGTCATCGGCTTCTACGATCACACGATCGACCTGCAGGCCAAGGGCAAGCTGGTGGAGTCGGTCGTGCAGTTCGCGCGCGCGCCGGGCGAGGCGCTGCTGGTCTCCGGGCGCAGCGCCGAGCGCGTGCGCACGCTGGCCGACCTGCGCGGCCGCCCCGTCGGCGTGACCGGCCTGGGCT
>DASVLN010000423.1:0-1730 GCA_036384855.1 Burkholderiaceae bacterium
GTCGGTGACCTTGGCGTTCTCGGTGTTCTGGGAGATCGAGGCCGTCATCTGCTCCATCGAGGCGCTGGTCTCCTCGACGCCGGCGGCCTGCTCGCTGGCGGCCTGCGACAGCGACTGGGCCGTCGCGCTCACCTCTTCGGATGCGCCCGCCAGCGCCTCGGCGCTCGAGTTCACCTCGGTGACGACCTGCGCGAGCTTGCCGACGGTCTCGTTGACGTAGTCCTTCATCTCGCCGAAAGAGCCGGTGTAGGACTTCTCGATCTTCTGCGTCAGGTCGCCGGCGGCCATCGCGCCCATCACGCGCACCACGTCGGCGACGCTCGCGCCGGCCGACTGCACCATCTGGCGCGTGGTGAACAGCAGGCTGCTCGTGTCGCCCGCGCGCACCGCGACGTCGACGGTGAAGTCGCCCGTCGCGACCTGGCGCATGACCTCGGCCGCGTAGGCGGGCTCGCCCCCCAGGACCTTGCCCAGGTTGCGCGTGATCAGGAAGCCGATGCCGGCAGCCAGCAGCACCGCGCCGACCGACAGGCCGATCACGAGCTCGCTCGTCGTGGTGTAGACCTCGCCGCCGTGGCGGCTCGCGTCGTCCATCTCTTGCGACTGGTGCTGCTGCAGCGTATCCAGCGCGGTGCGGAAGGCCTCGTTGGCGGGCGAAAACTCGGCGCGCATGAACTCCACGCCCTTGGCCCTGTCGGTGGCCGCGAGCTCGTGCAGTCGCTCGAGCTTGTCGTCCGCGGCCTGCGCGCGCTCGATCACCGTGCGCATCTCGTCCTTGCCCTTGTCGCTGGTGACCATGCCGCCCAGCTTCTTGAGCTGGCCGTCGATCTCGAGCTTGTTGGCCTGCAGCGACTGCCAGTTCTTCGCCAGCTCGCCGTCGTTGGTGGCCAGCAGCATGTTGCGGATGTAGCGGCCGTTCTCGAGCGCATTGCGGATGATGCCGCTGCCGAGCGCGACCTTCGGATAGAGCTGGTCGGTGATGACCACCGCGGATTCGTGCACCGTCGCGAGCCGCAGGACGCTGGTGATGGCGATGACGAGCAGCAGCGCGACGACGGCGCCGAAGCCCAGAGCGAGGCGGGTGCCGACCTTGAGGTTGCCGAACATGTGGATCTTCCCTGGATGACGAAACGGGGTGGCCCGGTCAGGCCTCGACGGCTTCCGCCGCTTCGACGGATTCGCCGATGCCGGCGATCTCGTCGATGGACAGCGCGCGGTCGACGTCCAGCAGCAGCACGAAGCGGCCCTTGACCTTGCCCACGCCCTGGATGAAGTCGCTGCGCACGCGCGCGCCGAAGGCCGGCGGCGGCTCGATGTCGGCGGCGGCGATGTCGAGCACCTCGTTGACGGCGTCGACCACCAGGCCCATCACCTGGCGGTCGGCGGTGCCGAGGCCGGACTCGACGATCACCACGCAGGTGCGCTTGGTGACCTCGCTGGACTTGCGGCCGAAGCGCGCGTTCAGGTCGATCACCGGCACGACGGCGCCGCGGAGGTTGATCACGCCGCGCACGCACGGAGGCATCATCGGCACCTCGGTCACGCCGTGGTACTCGATGATCTCCTTGATGCCCAGGATGCCGATGGCGAACTGCTCCTGGGCCAGCATGAAGGTGAGGTACTGCGTCGGCTCGATCGTCGACGCGGAGGTCTTGGCATTCATCGGCGGGTTCCTTCCCGAAATTGCTCAGAAGCGCGCGAACTGGGATTCATCGATCGGCTCGTCGCCG
>DASVLN010000424.1:0-2003 GCA_036384855.1 Burkholderiaceae bacterium
ACCTCGCCCGCGAGCCGCTGCAACGGCGCGAGCGAGCGCGTCACGAGCCAGCCGATCACCAGCGCCAGCGCGGGCGCGACCCCCAGCAGCGGCACGACGCTGCGCAGCGCCGCCTGAACCGCCCGGTCGTGGCGCACGCGCGCGGGCTGCGCGACCTGGATCACGCGGTCCTGCGCCACGACGCCGAAGGTGCGCCAGACCATGCTGCCGGAGACGATGTCCGCGTAGCCGATCACCACGCGTCCCGGCGGGTCGACCGGCGGACGCGTCGCGTAGACCTCGCGGCCGTCCTCGCGCCAGATCTGCACCACGTAGTCGAGCTGGCCGTCGGCGAGCGCGCGGGCGTCCTCGGGCGCGATCTCGCCCTGGTCGCGCAGCGACAGCGCCATCTGGCGCAGCTGGTAGTCGAACAGCGCCTCCGTCTGGCGCAGCACGTTCCAGTAGACCGAGCCGCCCATCGCGGCGGCCGCCAGCACGAGCACCGCCAGCAGCGACAGCAGCAGCCGCCCGCGCAGCGAGCGCCAGAAGCGCGCGAGGCCGCTCACCGGGGCGCCTCCGGCGCGCGGATCCCGGTTCGAGCCCTCTTGCAGGCAGCCGGGCGGTGGCTCACGAGGCAAGCTCCGTCCTGGGGACTGCGGTGCGAGCGCCTTCGGGCGGCCGGGCGGCGCTCATGCCGTGCGCCCCCTCACTCGCCGCCCTCCGCCTGAGCGCCGCGTCGGCCCAGGTAGTAGCCCACGCCGCGCATCGTGCGGATCAGCTCCGGGCCCAGCTTCTTGCGCAGCTGGTGCACGTAGACGCTGACCGCGTTGCTCTCGACCTCCTCGCCCCAGCCGTAGAGCCGATCCTCCAGCTGCGCGCGCGACAGGATCGCGCCGGGGCGCTGCATCAGCGCCTCCAGCACGGCGAGCTCGCGCGCCGAGAGCATCACCGGTTCGCCGCGCAGCGTTACCTCGCGCGTGGCCGGGTCGAAGCTCAGGTCCTCGTGCACGAGGCGGCTGGTCGCGCGGCCGCTGTGGCGTCGCAGGACGGCGCGCATGCGGGCGAGCAGCTCGTCGAGCTCGAAGGGCTTGGCGAGGTAGTCGTCCGCGCCGGCGTCCAGGCCGGCGACGCGGTCGCCCACGCCGTCGCGCGCGGTCAGCACGATCACCGGCGTCGAGTCCCCGCGCGTCCGCAGCCCGCGCAGCACGTCGAGCCCGTTGCCCTTGGGCAGGCCGAGGTCCAGCAGCACGAGGTCGAAACGCTCGGTCGCCAGCGTGCCCGACGCGGCCGGGGCGTCCGTCACCCAGTCGACGGCGTGGCCTTCGAGCTTGAGCGCCGCGCGCAGGCTCTCGCCGATCATCCGGTCGTCTTCCACGAGCAGCAGTCGCATCCGGCGATTGTGCCCGCCCGCGAAGGCGCGGCCCGTCGGACGAGCGCCCGCCGAGCTTTCAGAACAGGCGCCCGAGCCGCACGGTCATCCCGGCGAACCACTGGTTGCGCGGCGCGGCGTCGTTCAGGCCGCGGGCATAGCCGCAGTCGAAGACGGCGGCGTTCGAGGCATTCCAGCTCGCGGCCGCGAGGAACTGCGCGGTGCTCGGCGCGCCGGCCTGGCGGGTGCCCGAGAGCTCGCCCGTCACGCCGACGGTGTCGCTGAGCGCGCGCGAGAACGCGGCCGCCCAGCCCGTCTGCCACGCGCGCGGTTGCCCGGAGGGCACGCCCAGGCGCGTCTCGTTCAGGTTCAGGTCGGTGTGCCAGCCGGGCGCGAAGTCGCTGCTGAATATCGCGTTGACCGTGGTGTCGGCCTTGCCGCTGCCCAGCACCGGGCCGGCGGTCGGCAGTTTCTCGCCGAGCTCGAGTCCCCAGGCCGTGGCGTCGCTGACCGCGAAGCGGCGCTTGAGGACGACCGTGGTGTCGCCGCCGCCGTGCGACGCGGCAGGGCCGCCGCCGCCGACCTGGCGCACCCAGGCATCGCCGCCGACGCGCAGGCCCCAGTCCGGCGTGAACGCGAGCTTGAGGGTGTAGGG
>DASVLN010000425.1:0-3293 GCA_036384855.1 Burkholderiaceae bacterium
CGCGGTGGCCGTCTCCACGGAGTCGCCCGCGACGGAGCCGCCCGCGACGGCGTGCGCGGCGAGCAGGCACAGCACGGCCGCCGCGGCCGCGCGCTTGTCGTTGATCCTCATCGGCTCCCTCGCGATGGACGCGGGATCGTCGCCCGCGATGCGCACGGAGGTTATCACCGCCGCGCTCACCGCTGCATGCGGGTCATCGCGTCCATCGCGCCCATGCCGAGGTCGAGGCTGTCCATGATGATGATGGAGCCGAACACCACCAGCCCCACGACGAAGACGCCGAACGCCAGCGCGAGGATGTTGTTGGTGCCCTCCGGGCCGCTGGACACGTGCAGGAAGAACACCAGGTGCACGCCCATCTGCCCGATCGCGAGCGCCGCGAGCAGCACCGGAACGCCGGGCCCCCAGACGCTGGGCGTGCCCGCCGACCAGAACGAGGCGAGCGTGAGGATCGCCGACAGCGCGAGCCCGGCGAGGTTCTTCAGCAGGCCCGCGCGGAAGTCGGGCGCGTCGCCCGGGGCGCGGTCGCCGCCGGGCGCGCCGGGGGTGGTGTCTTCGCGGTCGGCCATCAGCGCGCTCCCAGGTAGACGATGGTGAACACGCCGATCCAGACGATGTCCAGCGCGTGCCAGAACAGGGCGAAGCAGACCAGCCGCCCGAGCACGAACGGCCGCCATCCCAGCGTGTAGACCTGCGCGACCATCGACGCGAGCCAGGCCAGGCCGATCGTCACGTGCAGGCCGTGCAGGCCCACCAGCGCGAAGAACGCGGAGAGGAACGCGCTGCGGCCCGGGCCGGCGCCCTGCCCGATCATGTCGGCGAACTCGGCCAGCTCGATGCCGAGGAAGACGGCGCCGAGCGCGAAGGTCAGCAGCGCGAACACGAGCATCAGCCCGCGCCGGCGCACGTCGACCGCCAGCGAGAAGATGCCGCAGGTGAAGCTCGACGCGAGCAGGCAGGCCGTCTCCAGCAGCACGCGGTCGCGGTGGAACAGCTGCGTGCCGACCGGCCCGCCTGCATTGCGCTGCGCCAGCACCGCGTAGGCCGCGAAGAAGGTCGAGAACAGGATGATGTCGCTCAGCAGGAACAGCCAGAAGCCGTAGCCGACGATCACGCGCCGCGACGACGGGCCCTGCTCCGATACGGGTACCTGTTCCGGTTCGACCGGCGCGGTGGCGCCGGCACGCGCGATCGCGGCGGTCCTCATGCGGCGGACTCCTGCAGCGACGCGGCCGGCACGAGTCGCGTGCCGGCGCGCTCGTCGAAGGCGTCGAGCTCGCCGGCAGGCACCTCGAACTCGTGCTCGACCTGCCAGGCGCGCCACAGGCCGGTCGCCGTCACGCCGACGAGCCCGAGGATCGCCAGCCACCAGATGTGCCATACGAGCGCGAAGCCGCCGACGCTCGTGAACAGCGCGACGAAGAAGCCCACCGGGCTCGGGCGCGGCAGGTGCAGGCCGTGGCGGCCGTCGTCCGCGGACGCGGGGATGCGGCCGCCGTCCTCGCGCTTGGCGGTCCAGAACGGGTCGACGCCGCCGACCTGCGGCAGCGCGCGCCAGTTCCACGGCGGCGGCGGCGAGGGCAGCGCCCACTCGAGCGTGCGGCCGTCCCACGGGTCGCCCGTCATGTCGCGCAGGCGCTCGCGCCGCCGCACGCTCACGACCAGCTGCACGACGGTCAGCACGATGCCCACGAGGATCACCCCCGCGCCGATCGCGGCGACCACGAACCACGGCTGCCAGCCGAGCTCGGGATAGTGCTGCATGCGCCGCGTCGCGCCGCCCAGGCCGAGCACGTACAGCGGCATGAACGCGAGGAAGAAGCCGACGTACCAGCACCAGAAGATCGCCTTGCCCAGCCCCTCGTGCAGCGTGAAGCCGAAGGCCTTCGGGAACCAGTACGTGTAGCCGGCGTAGGCGCCGAACAGCACGCCCGGGATGATGACGTTGTGGAAGTGCGCGACCAGGAACAGGCTGTTGTGCAGCTGGAAGTCGACCGACGGGATCGCCAGCAGCACGCCCGTGGCGCCGCCGATCACGAAGCTCGTCATGAAGCCGATCGCCCACATCAGCGGCGGCGCGAAGCGCAGCGTGCCGCCGTACAGCGTGAACAGCCAGTTGAAGATCTTCACGCCGGTCGGGATCGCGATGATCATCGTCGCGACGCCGAAGAAGGCGTTGACGTCCGCGCCCGCGCCCATCGTGAAGAAGTGGTGCAGCCACACCATGAACGAGATGGTGCAGATGCCCAGCGTGGCCGCGGCCATCGAGCGGTAGCCGAACAGCGGCCGCCCGGAGAACGCCGGCACCACCTCCGAGTAGATGCCGAACGCGGGCAGCACGAGGATGTAGACCTCGGGGTGGCCCCAGGCCCAGATGAGGTTGACGTACATCATCGCGTTGCCGCCGGCCTCGTTGGTGAAGAAGTGGAAGCCCAGGTAGCGGTCCAGCTGCAGCATCGCCAGCGTGCCGGTGAGGATGGGAAAGGCCGCGATGATGAGAAGGTTCGACGCGAGCGCCGTCCACACGAAGATCGGCATGCGGCCGTAGCCCATGCCGGGCGCGCGCATCTTGAGGATGGTGGTGACGAGGTTGATGCCCGCCAGCAGCGTCCCCACGCCCGAGATCTGCACCGACCACAGGTAGTAGTCGACGCCCACGTCCGGCGAGTAGGCGAGCTCGGACAGCGGCGGGTAGGCGAGCCAGCCGGTGCGCGCGAACTCGCCGATCACGAGCGACAGGTTGGTCAGCAGCACGCCCGAGGCGGACAGCCAGAAGCTCACCGAGTTCAGCGTCGGGAACGCGACGTCGCGCGCGCCGATCTGCAGCGGGACGACGAAGTTCATGAGGCCGATCATGAAGGTCATCGCCATGAAGAAGATCATGATCGTCCCGTGCGCCGAGAAGATCTGGTCGAAGTGCTCCGGCGGCAGGTAGCCCTGCGCGCCGCCGGCGGCCATCGCCTGCTGCGCGCGCATCATCAGCGCGTCGGCGAAGCCGCGCACCAGCATCACGAGCGCCAGCAGCACGTACATCACGCCGATGCGCTTGTGGTCGACGCTGCAGATCCAGTCGCGCCAGATGACGGGCCACCAGCGCTTGGCGGTGGCGAGCGCGAGCAGCGCGAGGATGCCCAGCAGCACGACGCCGAAGGCGACGAGCGGGATCGGCTGGTCCCACGGGATCGAGTTCCAGGTGAGCTTGCCCAGCATGTCAGCGCATCGCCTCCATCAGGGACGCCGGCGCGGCCGCCGGCGCGGTGCGGGGAGCGCGGCAGGCCGCCGCGGCCTGGGCC
>DASVLN010000426.1:0-1602 GCA_036384855.1 Burkholderiaceae bacterium
CGCGCGCACGGCGCAGGGCCGGCGCGTCGTCGCGCGGCGCGCAGGCAGGCATGCCGGGCGCGATCTCCGGGATCAATGCCCGGCGGCGATCTTCACGCCGGCGGCGAGCTGGTACGTCGTGCCGCAGTACGGGCAGCGGCCGCGTCCTTCGTGGCTAAGGTCGATGTAGACCTTCGGGTGCGCGCTCCACAGCGGCATCTTCGGGTTCGGGCAGAAGACGACGCCGGGGCCTTGCAGGTCGGCGGCGGTGACTTCGACGGGCGTGGACGTGGGAGTGCTGGACATGGACGTGCTCGGGATGGGATCGGATGCTCAGACCGCCGTCAACCACTCGGCGTACTTCGGATTGCGGCCGTTGACGATGTCGAAGAACGCCGCCTGGATCTTCTCGGTGATCGGGCCGCGCGAGCCCGCGCCCAGCTCGATGCGATCGAGCTCGCGGATCGGCGTCACCTCGGCGGCGGTACCGGTGAAGAAGGCCTCGTCGGCGATGTAGATCTCGTCGCGCGTGATGCGCTTCTCGACCAGCTTCAGGCCCAGGTCCTGACAGATCGCGAAGATCGTGTTGCGCGTGATGCCGTTGAGCGCGCCGGCCGACAGGTCGGGCGTGTAGACGACGCCGTTCTTGATGACGAAGATGTTCTCGCCCGCGCCCTCGGACACGAAGCCGGCGGCGTCCAGCAGCAGCGCCTCGTCGTAGCCGTCCTCGGTCGCCTCCATGTTGGCGAGGATCGAGTTCGAGTAGTTCGACACCGCCTTGGCCTGCGTCATCGTGATGTTGACGTGGTGGCGCGTGTAGCTGGAGGTCTTGACGCGGATGCCGCGCTTGAGGCCTTCCTCGCCGAGGTAGGCGCCCCAGGCCCAGGCCGCGACCATCAGGTGGATGCGGTTGCCCTTGGGGCTGACGCCCAGCTTCTCGGAGCCGATCCAGGTCAGCGGGCGCAGGTAGCAGCTCTCGAGCTTGTTCTCGCGCACGACCGCGCGCTGCGCGTCCATCACCTGCTCGGGCGTGAACGGGATCTTCATGCGCAGGATCTTGGCCGAGTTGAACAGGCGCTCGGTGTGCTCGCGCAGGCGGAAGATCGCCGTGCCCTGGGCGGTCTTGTACGCGCGCACGCCCTCGAAGGCGCCGCAGCCGTAGTGCAGCGTGTGGGTGAGGACGTGGATCTTCGCATCGCGCCAGTCGACGAGCTCGCCGTCCATCCAGATCTTGCCGTCGCGGTCGTCCATGGACATGTGATGTTCCTCGTCGAAGAAGGTGGAATCCTGGGGAAACCCCGATTCTACGGAACGCCGGCGCACGAGGCGCGCGCTGCGGCGCCGCGGCGGCCGAGCGTCGTGCAGAATTCCGCCGCCCATGCCGACTCCCAACGTCCAGCTCGACCACGCCGCCCACCGGCCCGCCGCGACCCGCCGGGCGCTGCGGCTGCTGGCCGTGGACGTCGGGATCGGCGCCAACGTCGGCACGCTGTTCCGGATCGCCGACGCGCTCGGCGTCGAGCACCTGCACCTCGCGGGCGACTCGCCGGTGCCGCCCGATCCGCGCATCCGCCGCAGCGCGCGCTCGGCCGAGCGCTTCGTGCCGTGGTCGCACGCCGCCGA
>DASVLN010000427.1:0-1641 GCA_036384855.1 Burkholderiaceae bacterium
CGCGCGCACGCTCGCGCGGGCGCGGCGGGCGGCGGTGCATTGAGGCGCGGCGGGGTGAATCCCACCGGCTGCGGCGCGTCGTCGTGCGGGAGGGCGGATGCGGTTGGCGTCAGCGCTCGCTCTCGTGCCACCGCCCCAGCAACGCCCGGCTGAGCGCCGCGGTCAGCAGGTAGATCGCCACGCCCGTGAGCGCGACGAGGCTCAGCGCCGCGAACATCTTGGGGATCTCGGTGCGGAAGTCGGCTTCGAGGATGCGCGAGGCGAGGCCCGTGTCGCGGCCGGCGACGCCGGCGACGAACTCGGCGACCACCTCGCCGATCAGCGCGAGGCCGCCCGCGATGCGCAGGCCGGTCATGAACGAGGGCAGGGCGGCGGGCACCAGCAGGTGGCGCAGCGTCTGCCAGCGCGTCGCACGGTGCAGGCGCAGGAAGTCGCGCAGTCGCTCGTCGGCGCTGCGCAGGCCGGTGAGCGTGTTGGCGAGGATGGGGAAGAACGCGACGATCCACGCGCAGACGAGCACGGTGGCGAGCGGGCTGTCGGTGACGATCATGATCAGCGGCGCGATCGCGACGATGGGCGTCACCTGAAGCACCACCGCGAACGGCGCCAGCGCGCGCTCGGCGGTGCGCGACAGCGCGAAGACGGCGGCGATCGCGACGCCGCCCGCGATCGCGAGCGCCAGCGCCGCGAACGTGATGCGCACGGTGAACCACCAGCTCGCCATCAGCGAGCCGAAGTTGTCGGCCAGCGTCGCCGCGATCAGCGACGGCGCGGGCAGCAGGTAGGGCGGGACGTGGAACGCGCGCACGCCGCCTTCCCACGCGGCGAGGAACACGAGCACCGCCAGCACCGGCGCGAGAGCGCGGCGCCACGGCGGCGGAGCGGCGGCGTCGTGCTTCATGCGGCGGCCGCTCCGGCGGCCTGCGGCGTCGTGCGATGGCCTGGCCATCGCGGGGCGTGCGGCGACGATCGCGGCGTCATGCCGCGGCCTCCGTGGCGCTGGCGCGCTGCAGCGCGTCCGAGACCTCGGCGCACCACGCCGTGAAGCGGGGCGTCGTCCGGAAGGCGGGTCCGCGCGGGTAGGGTTCGTCGACGGCGATCTCGGCGACCACGCGTCCGGGCCGCGCCATCACCACGATGCGCCGGCTCAGGAAGACGGCCTCGTAGACGCTGTGCGTGACGAAGACGGCCGTGGCGGGCGGCGTGCCGTCGCCGGGCTGGCACAGCGCGAGCAAGGTCTGGTTGAGGGCGAAGCGCGTGATCTCGTCGAGCGCGCCGAAGGGCTCGTCCAGCAGCCAAAGGCGCGGACGCGTGACGAGCGCGCGCGCGAGCGACGCCCGCATGCGCATGCCGCCCGAGAGCTCGCGCGGCACGGCCTCGGCGGAGTCGGCCAGTCCCACCGCGGCGAGCGCCGCGTCGACCCTGGCGCGCATCGCCTCGCGCGGTTCGCCGCGCAGGCGCAGCGGCAGCTCGACGTTGCGGCGCACCGTGGCCCAGGGCATCAGCGCGGCGTCCTGGAAGACGACGCCGGGGATCTCGCCGGCGTCCGCGCGCTCGACGCGGCCGGTCGTCGGGGCGTCGAGGCCGGCCATGAGCCGCAGCACCGTGCTCTTGCCGCAGCCCGAGGCACCGAGCAGGCTG
>DASVLN010000428.1:0-5465 GCA_036384855.1 Burkholderiaceae bacterium
CGCGACATCCACGCGAGGGCGCACAGCATGCCCAGCGAGGCGACGGCCGGCGCACGCAGGACGCCGTCGACGACGCCCGCCGCGACCGCGGCCGCGAACAGCGCCATCCAGGTGGGAAAGGCCCGCCGCGCGACGCGCAGCGGCGGCAGCCAGGCCGCGGCGATGGCCAGGGCCAGCAGGACGAAGGGAAGGCTCACGGGCGGATCCCGAGGGGCCTGCCTCAGGCGTTCGCGTCCAGGTGGTACTGCGTCGCCCGCTCCACCTCGTTCCTCGACCCGAGGAACACGGCCACGCGCTCGTGCAGCTTGCCGGGCACCAGGTCGAGGATGCGCTGGCGGCCGTTGGTGGCGGCGCCGCCGGCCTGTTCGACGAGGAAGGCCATCGGCGCGGCCTCGTAGAGCAGGCGCAGCTTGCCGGCCTTCTCGGGCTCGCGCTTGTCCCAGGGGTACATGAAGACGCCGCCGCGGCTCAGGATGCGGTGGACGTCGGCGACCATCGAGGCGACCCAGCGCATGTTGAAGTCCTTGCCGCGGGGGCCGTCCTTGCCCAGCAGGCACTCGTCGATGTAGCGCGACACCGGCTCGGCCCAGTGCCGCTGGTTGGACATGTTGATCGCGAATTCCTTCGTGTCCTCGGGGATGCGCACGTTCTCCTGCGTCAGCACCCACGAGCCCATCTCGCGATCGAGCGTGAACATCGCGACGCCGTCGCCCACGGTCAGCACCAGCATGGTCTGCGGGCCGTAGATGCAGTAGCCGGCGGCCGCCTGGTTCCTGCCGGCCTGCAGGAAGTCACCCTCCTCGACGCCGTGGTGGTGGCCGACCTTGCGCAGCACCGAGAAGATCGTGCCGATCGAGACGTTGACGTCGATGTTGGACGAGCCGTCGAGCGGGTCGAACAGCAGCAGGTACTCGCCCTGCGGATAGCGGTTGGGCACGACGTGGATCGTGTCCATTTCCTCGGACGCCATCGCCGCGAGGTGGCCGCCCCATTCGTTGGCCTCGATCAGCACCTCGTTGGAGATGATGTCGAGCTTCTTCTGGATCTCGCCCTGGACGTTCTCGGTGTCGGCCGAGCCCATGACGTCGCCGAGCGCGCCCTTGTTGACCGCGATCGCGATGTGCTTGCACGCCCGCGCGACGACCTCGATCAGCAGCCGCAGCTGCGACGGGATGCGGCCGTGCTCGCGCTGCTGCTCGACGAGGTACTGGGTGAGACTGACCTTCTTGCCCATGGTGGTGGATGCTCTCGAGAGTGGTGGATCCGATGGTTGCGCATGCGGTACCGGGTATGCGGAACCGCATGCGCAACGACCGGGGTCGCCCTGGCAAGAACGGAACCGGGTCGACGACGCGACCCGGTTCTCGGCTTCCTGGAAGGTCAGTCCCTGAGCGCGCGCTCGACGACCTCGCGCACGTCGGGGCTCAGCTCCGGCTTGGCGGCGACGCGGGCGATGGCCTCGCGCGCGGCGCCGCGATACGGCTCGGCGAGCTGGCGCCAGCGATCGAGCGCCCGGGCCAGGCGCGAAGCGACCTGCGGGTTCAGCGCGTCGAGCTCGCAGACCTTCTCGGCCCAGAACACGTAGCCCTTCGCGTCCCGGCGATGGAACGCGGCCGGGTTGAAGTTGCACAGCGAGAGCACGAGGCTGCGCACGCGGTTGGGGTTCGACAGCGAGAAGTCCGGATGCTGCAGCAGCGCCTTCACGTTGGCGAAGACGCGGCCGTCCTGCTCCGGCGCGCGCGCCTGCAGCGCGAACCACTTGTCGACGACCAGCGGCTCGTGGCGGAACAGCGCATGGAAGCGTGCGAGCGCGGGCGCCGCGAGCTCCGAGTGCGCGGCCACGAGGGCCGCCAGTGCGCCCAGGCGATCGGTCATGTTGCCGGCGTCCTTGAAGCGCTGGTAGGCCTTGCCGGGCCACACGGTGTCGCCGGTGCGCGCGGCGCGGCGCACGAGCATGCCCAGCGCCAGGTTGGCGAGCGCGCGGCGGGCGCTCTGCTCGCCGTCCGGGCGATAGCCGTCGCGCACCTGGTGCTGCTCGTACGCCCAGGCCCAGTCCTCGGCGAGCGCGTCGGCGAGCTGGTCGGCCATCGCCTGGCTCACCGCGTGCACGCGCTGCGGGTCGACCGGCACCGCGAGCTGCTCGGCGACGTAGGCCTCGGACGGCGGCGTGAGCACCAGCTCCTTGAACGCCGGATCCAGCGCCGGGTCGCGCAGCACGCGGCGCATCGCCTCGACGAACGCGGGTTCGAGCGCCAGCGTGCCGTCGCCCGCGACCGCGGCGACCAGCTGCTGCAGCGCGAGCCGCTGGCCGGCCTCCCAGCGGTTGACCGGGTCCGTGTCGTGGGCGAGCAGCACGAGGCGATCGGCGTCGGACAGGCCGTCGTCCAGGATGACCGGCGCCGAGAAGTCGCGCAGCACCGAGGGCACCGCGCCGGCGGGCACGTCGGCGAAGCGGTACGAGGCCTCGGCGTCGGACAGCACCAGCACGCGCTCGAGCGGCGCGTCCGCCTCGCCCTCGAGCTTCAGCGGCACGGGCGCACCGTCGCGCGTGAACAGGGCGAAGCGCACCGGCAGCACGAAGGGCTGGCGCGGCGTCGTGGGCACGACGCTCGCGGGCGCGGAGAAGTCCTGCGACAGCGTGAGCGTGAAGGCGCCCGTCGTCTCGTCGTGCGCGCCGCGCGCGGTCAGCCGCGGCGTGCCGGCCTGCGAGTACCAGCGCTTGAAGGCGTCGAGCTGCGCCGCCAGCGGGCTGCCGGGGTTCGTATCGGCGATCGCCTGCGCGAACGCGTCGCAGGTCACCGCCTGGCCGTCGTGGCGGCGGAAGTATTCGGTGATGCCCTTGCCGAAGCCCGCGCGGCCGACCAGCGTCTGCATCATGCGCACCAGCTCCGAGCCCTTCTCGTAGACCGTGGTCGTGTAGAAGTTGTCGATCGCGACGTAGCTGTCCGGGCGCACCGGGTGCGACATCGGGCCGGCGTCCTCGGGGAACTGCTGCTGGCGCAGGAAGCGCACGTCGTCGATGCGCTTGACCGCGCGCGCCGACGGCGAGCCGGCCATGTCCTGCGAGAACTCCTGGTCGCGGAACACCGTGAGGCCTTCCTTGAGCGAGAGCTGGAACCAGTCGCGGCAGGTGACGCGGTTGCCGGTCCAGTTGTGGAAGTACTCGTGGCCGACGACGCTCTCGATCAGCGCGTAGTCGGTGTCGGTGGCGGTCGCCGGGCTCGCAAGGACGAACTTGGTGTTGAACAGGTTCAGCCCCTTGTTCTCCATCGCGCCCATGTTGAAGTCCTCGACGGCGACGATCATGAAGCGCTCGAGGTCCAGCGGCAGGCCGAAGCGCGCCTCGTCCCACACCACCGACGCGACGAGCGAGTTCATCGCGTGCTCGGTCTTGTCGAGGTCGCCGCGGCGCACGTAGACCTGCAGCAGGTGCTCCTTGCCGCCGCGGCTGACGATTTTCTGCTCGCGCGCGACCAGGTCGGCGCCGACCAGGGCGAACAGGTACGAGGGCTTCGGGAACGGGTCGTTCCAGCGCGCGAAATGGCGGCCATTGTCCAGGTCGCCCTGCTCGACGAGGTTGCCGTTGGACAGCAGCACCGGGTACTTCTTCCGATCCGCCTTCAGCGTGACCGTGTAGACGGCCATCACGTCGGGGCGGTCGAAGAAGTAGGTGATGCGACGGAAGCCCTGCGCCTCGCACTGCGTGAAGAAGCCGCCGCCCGAGGTGTACAGGCCCGACAGCTCGGTGTTCTTCTCGGGGCAGACCGTGTTGCGGATCTCGAGCGTGAAGCGATCCGCCGCCGGTGCGTCGATGACCAGCTGGCCGTCCTCGTGGCGGAACGAGACGCTCTGGCCGTCGACCAGCACCCGCAGCAGGTTCAGGCCCTCGCCGTCCAGGCGCAGCGGCTCGGTCGGCGCGTCGGGCTCCGTGTTGCGCTCCAGGTTCCGCTTGATCTCGAGCTTGCTGTGGACGATGGTCTTGGCGGGGTCGAGGTCGAACGTCAGGTCGACGGTGCGGACCCAGTAGGCGGGCGCGAGGTAGTCCTCGCGGCGGACGACGGTGGGGGTGCCTTCGCGCATGGCAGGTTCCTCAGTGACGGGGTTGTTTGGAGCGATGCGAAGCGAGCCGGTCGCCGGCCGCAGGCCCGTCCGAGGGACTGGCACGGAACCGGCTTTGCCGGGCCGTCGCCAGGGCCCCCTCGGGGGGCAGCGACCAGCGGGAGCGTGGGGGTACGTTCAAAGGCCTTGCTTCAGGCTCGCGGCGATGAACTGGTCGAGGTCGCCGTCGAGCACCTTCTGCGTGGCCGAGACCTCGACGTTGGTGCGCAGGTCCTTCACGCGGCTCTGGTCGAGAACGTAGGAGCGGATCTGGTGACCCCAGCCGACGTCGGTCTTGGAGTCCTCGAGCTTCTGCTGTTCCTCGCGCTGCTTGCGCATCTCGTGCTCGAACAGGCGCGAGCGCAGCATCTGCCAGGCCTCGTCGCGGTTGCGGTGCTGCGAGCGGTCGTTCTGGCACTGCACCACGATGCCGGTCGGGATGTGCGTCAGCCGCACCGCCGAGTCGGTCTTGTTGATGTGCTGGCCGCCGGCGCCGGACGCGCGGAAGGTGTCGGTGCGCACGTCGGCGGGGTTGATCTCGATCTCGATCGTGTCGTCGACCTCGGGGTAGACGAACACCGATGCGAACGAGGTCTGCCGCAGGCCGGCGCCGAACGGGCTCTTGCGTACCAGGCGGTGCACGCCGGTCTCGGTGCGCAGGTGGCCGAACGCGTACTCGCCCTCGACCTTCAGCGTCGCGCTCTTGATGCCCGCGACGTCGCCTTCGGTCTCCTCCATCACCTCGGCCTTGAAGCCCTTGCGCTCGCAGTAGCGCAGGTACTGGCGCAGCAGCATCTGCGCCCAGTCCTGGGCCTCGGTGCCGCCGGCGCCGGACTGGATGTCGAGGAAGCAGTTCAGCGGATCCGACGGGTTGCTGAACATGCGGCGGAACTCGAGCGTCTCGACCGTCTCCCGCAGCTTGGCCGCGTCGGCCTCGATCTGCTGCAGGCTGTCGACGTCGCCTTCCTCCTTGACCATCTCGTAGAGCTCGGCGTTGTCGGCCAGGTTGGTCGTCAGGTGGTCGATGGTCGAGACCACCTGCTCGAGCGAGCGCTTCTCGCGCCCGAGCTCCTGGGCCCGCTGGGGCTCGTTCCAGACCGCCGGGTTCTCCAGCGTCGCGTTGACTTCCGTCAGCCGATGCGACTTGCGGTCGTAGTCAAAGATACCCCCTGAGCGCTTCGGTGCGCTCGCTCAGGTCGGCGATGGTGTTGCCGATGGCGTTGATGCGTTCGATGTCCATGGTCGGGCGGTCCGTTTCCCGTCCGTCGCACGGCGCGTGCGCGGCGGTGGGTGTTGCTCAAAGCGTGCGATTTTCGCATGGCGCGGGCGCGCACGGGAGGCCGGGCGCCGGTATGCTCGCGCGCATG
>DASVLN010000429.1:0-1990 GCA_036384855.1 Burkholderiaceae bacterium
ACGATGCGGCCGTAGCGGAAGTGCAGCCGGCCGTGCTGCTCCCAGTCGCGCAGCAGCTGGCTCACGCGCTGGCGCGAGACGCCCAGCAGCTGCGCAAGCTGCTCCTGCGGCAGGTGCAGCTCGATCGCGATGTCCTCGCCCACGCGCCGGCCATGGCCCCGGGCGAGGTGCTGGAGGTGGCGCGCCAGGCGCTCGTCGAGCGGATAGGCGGTCCAGGCCTCCAGCGCGAGGAACATCAGGCGCTCGCGCCGGCAGTGCAGCTCGAGGAGATGGCGATACAGCATGGGGTATCGGTCGAGCAGGGACTGGAACGGCGTCCGCGCGACCGCGAGCAGCATCGTCGGCGCATGCGCGACCGCGTCGTGCGGGCGCGGCAGGCCGTCCAGCAGCGAGGTGTCGCCGAACCACGTGCCCGGCTCGAGGATCGCCAGCAGGCCCTGGCGGCCGTCGGGCGCGGTCGCGCCCAGGCGCATCGCGCCCTCGACGATGCCGTACCACGCGTCGCCTTCGTCATCCTTGCCGTACAGGCGCTCGCCCTCGCGCAGGCGGCGCGGCACGGCCGACTCGAGCGCCTCGTCGCGCAGGGCCTCGGGCAGCTCCGCGAACCAGTCGTTGGCGAGGAGCGTCGCGCGTTGCGCCGGGGTGAGCCAGGCCATGGTGTTTTCCCTTCGTCAGAATGCCAATCCTTGACAGACGTCGCGCAGGGTCCGTCGCTAGCATCCGACGCACCGGGGGCCCGAGGAGCCGAATCTTCGATCCGCCCGCGCGCGCTGCCTATCCGCAGTGCTCCCCATGCCATCGCGCCGGTCTTCCGTGCTATCCGCACGCCGCCCGCGCCCGCCGAAAGCCACCCGCGACCTGAGTCGACGCGAGATCGACACGGGAGGGTCACCCAGGCGGGCCGTCCTCGCGGCCCTGCGACGAGACCACTCAGAAACGCATGGAGAAATCATGAGAAGCACCCTTGCCAAATGGCTGGCCGTGGCCGCCATCGCGCTGTCCGCCCTGCCCCTGCCCGCATGGGCCACGGGGTATGCGCAGACGAAGTACCCCATCGTGCTCGTGCACGGCCTGTTCGGCTTCGACAACATCGGGCCGCTCGAGTATTTCTACGGCATCCCCGAGGACCTGCGCGCCAACGGCGCCACCGTCTACGTCGCGCAGGTCTCGGCCGCCAACTCCACCGAGGTGCGCGGCGAGCAGCTGCTGACCTACGTCAAGCAGGTGCTGGCGGTCACCGGCGCGAAGAAGGTCAACCTGATCGGCCACAGCCACGGCGGCCCGACGGTGCGCTACGTCGCGTCGGTCGCGCCGCAGCTGGTGGCGTCGGTGACCAGCGTGGCCGGCCCGAACCAGGGCGCGGCACTCGCGGATGCGCTCAACGGCACGCTGCCGGCAGGCTCGATCTCGCGCACGGTGGTCGCCGGCGCGGTCAACGCGTTCGCCGCCATCATCGAGCTCGTCTCGGGTGATGCCGGCGCACCGCAGAACTCCTCGGCGGCGCTGAATTCGCTGTCGTCGGCAGGCATGGCCAAGTTCAACGCGTCGCATCCCGAGGGGCTGCCCACCTCCTCCTGCGGCCAGGGCCCGTCCACGGTCAACGGCGTGCGCTACTGGTCGTGGAGCGGCGCGCAGCCCTACACCAACGTGCTCGACCCGATCGACCCGTCGCTCGCGCTGACCTCGCTGGTCTACGGCGGCGCGAAGAACGACGGCCTCGTGGGCAGCTGCAGCAGCCACCTCGGCACGGTGCTGCGCGACGACTACGCGATGAACCACCTCGACGAGGTGAACCAGACCGCCGGCCTCGTCAACCTGTTCGAGACCAACCCGAAGACGGTCTTCCGCGACCACGCCAACCGCCTGAAGAACGCGGGCCTTTGAGATGGACAAGCGCCTGTCCATGGCGCTGGTGACCGCGGCGCTGGCCGCCGCGGCGCTGATCGCCGTCTCCGAATGGCGCGCGCGCCTCGCGCCGTCCCCGCCCGTC
>DASVLN010000430.1:0-2836 GCA_036384855.1 Burkholderiaceae bacterium
AACAGCACCAGCGGCGCGACGCTGCCGGCCAGGCGCACGGTGCCGTCCGGATTGGCGGTGACGCCGCGCGGCAGGTCGAGCACGCGGTTGGCCGCGAAGCCGAGCACGGCGCCCGCTGCCCACGCGACGGCGGCCGCGCCAGGGCCGACCTGCTGGAACGCGTTGCAGGTGCCCAGCAGCGAGTACGCGCCCATGACGACGGGCACGAGTCGCAGGCGTTGGACCGACATGTCGTTGGGCCGCATCGAGCGCACGCCCAGCGCGACGAGGACGGCGAGGGCGATCCAGGCCCAGGTCGGGGTGTGGGTGGCGACGTCGGCGAGGAAGGTGGCCATGGAGTCCTTGCGGTGGTGTTGAAGGGATGGCCGCCATGGTCGGGCGGCGCGGCGCCCGCGTCATCGGGCATGCGACCGGACGCGGTCCGGCGGCGCGAAACGTCGCCTCGGCGGCGCGTGACGGATGCCGCGGACGGAGGCTTTCGGCACTGCCGCACCCCCCATTGGCGGGACGGACGCGGCATGCGCTGTTGGCATAATCCGCGGATGAACCAAGAGAGTTCCCCGGGCGCCGGAGCGGAGGCGTTGGCCCCGCATGCACCGCTGACCGCCTACTACGCGGACGAGGCGGAACGCCACCGCTTCCTCCGTCGCATCTTCGACCAGACCGCGCCCGACTACGACCGCATCGAACGCCTGCTCGCGTTCGGAACGGGGCCGTGGTACCGGCGCCAGGCACTGCTGCGCGCGGGCCTGGCCGCCGGCGCGCGGGTGCTGGACGTGGGGATCGGCACCGGGCTCGTGGCGCGCGAGGCGCTGGTCGTCGCCGGGCCGTCGTGCGCGCTGGTCGGCGTCGACCCCAGCGTCGGCATGATGGGCGAAGTGCACCTGCCCCGCGTCGAGCTGCGCGAGGGCCGGGCCGAGGCGCTGCCGGTCGAGGACGCGGGCTTCGACTTCCTCAGCATGGGCTACGCGCTGCGCCACGTGTCCGACGTGGCGGCGGCGTTCGCCGAATTCCACCGCGCGCTGCGTCCGGGCGGCCGCCTGCTGGTGCTGGAGATCACGCGCCCGGAGAGCCGCCTCGGCCGAGCCGCGCTCAAGGCCTACATGCGCGGCCTCGTGCCGCTGCTCGCGCGCATGGTCGGCCGCGGCCGCCACACGCCCGAGCTGTGGCGCTACTACTGGGACACGATCGAGGCCTGCATGGCGCCCGCCGCGGTGCTGCAGGCGCTGCGCGACGCCGGCTTCGTCGACGTCCGGCGCCGCGTCGAGCTGGGCATGTTCTCCGAATACACGGCGCGCAAGCTCGCATGACGATCGCCACGCCATCGACCGCCGAGGCGCCGCGCGGGAGCCCGGCCATGCCCGCGCAGCGCGCGACTTGCGATGTCCTCGTGATCGGCGGCGGCCCGGCCGGCTCGACGATCGCGGCGCTGCTCGCCCGCGAGGGCCGCGACGTCGTCGTGCTCGAGAAGGCGCGCCACCCGCGCTTCCACGTCGGCGAGTCGCTGCTGCCGGCCAACGTCGCGCTGTTCGATCGCCTGGGCCTGCGCGCCGAGGTCGAGCGCATCGGCATGCCCAAGTGGGGCGTCGAGTTCGTCTCGCCCGACCATGCGCACCAGAGCCTGCTCGAATTCGGCGACGCCTGGGACAAGACGATGCCCTACGCGTGGCAAGTGCGGCGCTCGGAGCTCGACGAGATCCTGTTTCGCAACGCCGCGACGCAGGGCGCGCGCACGCTGGAGGGCGCGCGCGTCGACGACGTGCGCTTCGACGCCGACGGCGCGACGGTCTGCGCGCGCCTGGAGGGCGGCGGCCGCGGCGAGTGGCGCGCGCGCTTCGTCGTCGACGCCTCGGGCCGCGACACCTTCCTCGCCAACCGCCTGAAGTCCAAGAAGAAGATCGCGGGCCACAACAGCGCCGCGATGTTCGGCCACTTCCACGGCGCGCAGCGGCTGCCCGGCAAGCTCGAGGGCAACATCTCGATCTTCTGGTTCGAGCACGGCTGGTTCTGGTTCATCCCGCTGGCCGACGGCACGACCAGCGTCGGCGCCGTCTGCTGGCCGTACTACCTCAAGTCGCGGGCCAAGCCGATGCGCGAGTTCTTCGCCGACACGATCGCGCTGTGCCCGCAGCTCGCCGAGCGCCTGCAGGGCGCGACGCTGGTGGACGACGCGGTGCACGCGACGGGCAACTACTCGTACGGCGGCACGGCATGCGCCGGCGAACGCTTCCTGCTGCTGGGCGACGCGTTCGCGTTCGTCGACCCGGTGTTCTCGTCGGGCGTGTACCTCGCGATGCACAACGCCTTCGAGGGCGCCAAGGTGGTCGCCGACACGCTGGACCGACCGGCGCAGGCGGCGCGCGCGCGCCGCGCCTTCGAGCGCTACATGCGCCGCGGCCCGCGCGAGTTCTCGTGGTTCATCTACCGCGTCACCAACCCGACGATGCGCGAGTTCTTCATGTACCCGCGCAACCCGATGCGGGTCAAGGAGGCGCTGCTGTCGCTGCTGGCCGGCGACATCTACGACGACACGCCGCTGTGGCCCTCGCTGTACGCCATGAAGGGCCTGTACTTCCTGTTCTCGGCGCTGCATCCGAAGCGCACCTGGGCGGCCTGGCGCCGCCGCCGCCGCAACGTGCGCGACTTCGGGATGCTCGACGGCGAGACGATCGCCCCCGTACGCGGATGAGCGCCCGCCCGGCCGCCCGAAGGGCGCTCGCACCGCAGGCCGCCAGGCCGGAGGTTTCGTCATGGACGAGCGCCCGCCCGGCCGCCCGAAGGGCGCTCGCACCGCAGGCCGCCAGGCCGGAGGTTTCCCCGTGACCGCCCGCCCGTC
>DASVLN010000431.1:0-4386 GCA_036384855.1 Burkholderiaceae bacterium
CGCGTCCCGGGCGTCCCGGCGCGGCGCGCGGTCAGTTCGCCGGCGGCGCCGGGCGCGCCGGCCGCCGTACCGTCCAGCGGTCGTCCTTGAACAGGTAGACGGCCGTCGACAACCGCTGCGCCTGGCCCGCGTCGTGGAGCGCGCCGACGCGCGATTCCAGCGTCGCGACGCCCTGCGCATCGCCCGCCGGCGTCCACAGCAGGCCGCCGTGCTGCGGCACGGCGACGACGAGCCCCTCGGGATGGCGCTCGAGCAGCGCACGCCAGAAGCCGCGGTCGAGGAAATAGCTGCTCGCGAAGTCCTCCGCGCGCCCCTGCACGCGCATCAGGCCGTGCCAGGGCACCGATTCCGGCGCGCCGTGCAGCCGCTCCAGGTTGGCCAGGCCGCGGGCGATGGCGGCCTCGGGAGTCAGGCCGAGCTCGGCAAGCTCCTCGGTGCGCACGGTGCGCAGCGTCTCGCCCTGGTCGAACACCAGCCGCACGTGCAGGTCACCGATCAGCTCGAACCACGCCGGCGACATCTCCGCCTTGATCCCGCCCGGCAGGTCGACCTGCAGCTTGGCCATCGGCACCAGGGCCTCGTCGCGCTTGTCCGCGCCGGGCGACTCGCGCACCACGACGAGGAGGGTTTCCAGCTTGTCGGCGGTGGCGGACGGCGTGGCGGCGGCAGGGGTCATGGCGATCGCGGCGAGCAGGGCAAGGAAAGGGCGGCGGTGCACGGCAGGACGGGATTGTCGGCCGACGCGGCCGGCCCCGGAGTGTTCCACGGTCGGGCGGCGTCGGCCATCCCGCCGCCGGGGGGGCGCCCGCCGGCACGAGCTCAAACGTCCACCCGACCGCGCCCGGCCTTGATCGCCGAGCGCACGCTCTTGCCCTCCAGCCGCCGCCGTTGGGAGCCGAGCGTCGGGCGCGTCGGGCGGCGTTTCAGCGGCGGCTTCTCGGCCGCGTCGACCAGCGCCCGCAGCCGCGCCAGCGCGTCAGCACGGTTGAGCTCCTGGCTGCGGTGCTGTTGCGCCTTGATGACGACGACGCCCTCGTCGGTGATGCGGTGGTCGCGCAGCGCCAGCAGGCGCGCCTTGACGCCCTCGGGCAGCGAGGACGCGCGCACGTCGAAGCGCAGGTGCACGGCAGTGGAGACCTTGTTCACGTTCTGCCCGCCGCTGCCCTGGGCGCGGATCGCGGTGATCTCGACTTCCTCCGGCGGGATGTGCAGCGGCATGGGGCGATTGTCGCCGCCCCACGCGCCGGCGCACGGATGAGCGGACAGCCCGCATGACCAGCCGATGCGTCGGACAGCCCTCCGGCCGCCGCCGCAGCGGCGATCCCGAGTAAAAGCGACTGGCACTCGCCCGCGTTCTTGAGGCGGACATCGCCCGGGTGGCAACATCGCAGGCTGCCTGCACCCCAACGCCACTCGCGAGGAGATCCCATGCCCCTGGCTCAGCCCGCGCCGCACGCCCCGTTCGCCCACGCCCTGCAGACCTTCACGATGCCGTCGGGGGCGACCGGCCGCTTCCACTCGATCCCCGCGCTCGCGCAGGAATTCCCGCAGGTCGCGCGCCTGCCGGTGTCGCTGCGCATCGTCCTGGAGGCCGTGCTGCGCCACTGCGACGGCCGGCGCGTGATGCCCGAGCACGTGCGCCAGCTCGCGGCGTGGAAGCCCAACGGTGAGCGCAGCGAGGAGATCCCCTTCGTCGTCGCGCGCGTCGTGCTGCAGGACTTCACCGGCGTGCCGCTGCTGGCCGACTTGGCGGCGATGCGCTCCGAGGCGCGCAACCAGGGCGCCGACCCGAAGACGATCGAGCCGCTGGTGCCGGTCGACCTGGTCGTCGACCACAGCGTGATGATCGACGACTTCGGCCACAAGGACTCGCTCGACATCAACATGAAGCTCGAGTTCCAGCGCAACAACGAGCGCTACAAGTTCATGAAGTGGGGCATGCAGGCGTTCGACACCTTCGGCGTCGTGCCGCCGGGCTTCGGCATCGTGCACCAGGTCAACCTGGAGTACCTCGCCCGCGGCGTGCACCGGCAGGCCGACGCGCAGCATCCCGACCGGCCGCCGGTCTACTACCCGGACACCCTGGTGGGTACCGACAGCCACACCACGATGATCAACGGCCTGGGCGTGGTCGGCTGGGGCGTCGGCGGCATCGAGGCCGAGGCCGCGATGCTGGGCCAGCCGGTCTACTTCCTCACGCCGGACGTCGTGGGCTTCGAGTTCACCGGCCGCTTGCGCGAGGGCGTCACGGCGACCGACCTCGTGCTGACGGTCACCGAGATGCTGCGCAAGGCCAAGGTGGTCGGCAAGTTCGTCGAGTTCTTCGGCGAGGGCGTGGCGCAGCTATCGGTGCCCGACCGCGCGACCATGGCCAACATGGCGCCCGAGTACGGCGCGACGATGGGGTTCTTCGCCGTCGACGACAAGACGGTCGAGTACCTTCGCGGCACCGGCCGCACGGCCGAGGAGATCGAAGCCTTCGAGGCCTACTTCCGCGCGCAAGGCCTGTTCGGCACGCCGGCATCGGGGTCGATCGACTACTCGCAGACGCTGACCCTGGACCTCGGCACCGTCGCGCCCAGCCTCGCGGGCCCGAAGCGGCCGCAGGACCGCATCGAGATCGGACACCTCGCGAAGAAGTTCGAGGAGCTGCTGGTCACCCCCGCGGCCAGCAACGGCTACAACCTGGCGGCCGAGCAGACGCTGCGCACCGCGGCGCTGCCCAACGGCACGCGCATCGGCCACGGCGACGTGCTGATCGCGGCGATCACGAGCTGCACGAACACGAGCAACCCGAGCGTCATGCTGGCTGCCGGCCTGCTGGCGAAGAAGGCGGTCGCCGCCGGGCTCTCGGTGCAGCCGCACGTCAAGACCTCGCTGGCGCCCGGCTCTCGCATCGTCACCGAGTACCTGACCAAGGCGGGCCTGATCGAGCCGCTCGCCAGGCTGGGATTCAACGTCGCGGCCTACGGCTGCACCACCTGCATCGGCAACGCCGGCGACCTCGCGCCGGAGATCAACCAGGCCATCGTCGACAACGACCTCGTGTGCGCGGCGGTGCTCTCGGGCAATCGCAACTTCGAGGCTCGCATCCATCCGAACCTGAAGGCCAACTTCCTCGCCAGCCCGCCGCTGGTCGTGGCCTATGCGATCGCCGGCAACGTCAAGCGCGACCTGATGACGGAGCCGGTGGGCCGCAACGCGCAGGGCAAGGACGTGTGGCTGGGCGACATCTGGCCGACCTCCGACGAGGTCCACGCGCTGCTGCGCTTCGCGATGGACGCCGACGCCTTCCGCGCCAACTACGGCAAGGTGAAGTCGGCGCCGGGCGCCCTGTGGAACGACATCACGGGCGTGACGGGCCAGGTCTACGACTGGCCGACCAGCACCTACATCGCGCGGCCGCCGTTCTTCGACGGCTTCTCGCGCCAGCCGAAGCCGGCGCCGACCGCGGTCAAGGGCGCGAAGATCATGGCGCTGTTCGGCGACTCGATCACGACCGACCACATCTCGCCGGCCGGCTCGATCAAGGCGGACTCGCCCGCCGGCAAGTACCTGCAGTCGCACGGCGTGCTGCCGGCGGACTTCAACTCCTACGGCTCGCGCCGCGGCAACCACGACGTGATGATGCGCGGCACCTTCGCCAACGTGCGCATCAAGAACCTGATGCTGCCGCCGCGCGCGGACGGCAGTCGGGTCGAGGGCGGCTACACGCTGTTCCGCGGTACGCCGGTTGCGGAGCTGCCGGCCGACGGCACGACGCCGGTCTTCATCTACGACGCCGCGATGGCCTACCAGGCGCAGGGCACGCCGACGGTGATCTTCGCGGGCGAGGAATACGGCACCGGCTCCAGCCGCGACTGGGCGGCCAAGGGCACGCAGCTGCTGGGCGTGAAGGCCGTCGTGGCGCGCAGCTTCGAGCGCATCCATCGCAACAACCTGGTCGGCATGGGCGTGCTGCCGCTGCAGTTCAAGCCGGGCGAGAGCTGGACGAGCCTCGGCATCACCGGCGACGAGACGATCGACATCGAGTGGGAGGCGCCGATCACGCCGCAGTCCGAGGCGACGCTGGTCATCCACCGTCCGGACGGCAAGAGCCAGCGCGTGAAGCTGACGCTGCGCATCGACACCCCGATCGAGGTCGACTACTACGCGCACGGCGGCATCCTGCCGTACGTGCTGCGCCAGCTGCTCGCCGCCTGAGCGCAAGCGCGCGCGAGCGGCCGGCCGGGGTTCAGGCGCCGGCCGGGAAGTCGGTGGACACGCCGAGCGCACGCCAGCGGTCGAGCTCGGCGCGGGTCTCGGCGAGCTTGGCGTCCATCGCCGCGATCGCCTGGGCGCCGGCCACGAAGCGCAGCGGTGGCCGCGGCGCCTCGGCCAACTGCA
>DASVLN010000432.1:0-6114 GCA_036384855.1 Burkholderiaceae bacterium
AATGCGCGCACGCCGGGCCCGGTGCGCGCGCCGCGCGGCCCGGCCTCCAACACTCGACCAAGAAAGACCCTCGCCATGTGGCTCATCGGCCTCGTCGTCCTCCTGCTCGTCATGGTCGTGCCCGTGATGATCGGCGCCCGCATCGTCGGCGCGAAGCGCACCGGCTTCTGGATGGCGCTGCTGGCCATCCTCGTGGCCGGCTTGATCACGGGCATCGCGCTGCACGTCTTCCGCGGCGGCGGCCTGCTTTCGCTGCTGGTCGACGCGCTCGCCTACATGCTGATCCTGGACACGACCTACCTGCGCGGCCTCGCGATCGCGCTGATCCAGTGGGTGCTGACCTTCGTCTTCGCCGCGATCGTCGCGATCGTCTTCTTCGGCAGCATGGCCGCCGGCATGCACAAGCTGATGCACGACGCGCCGTTCCCGATCGACTTGCCGGCGCAGCACGTGTAGTCAATCGCCGTCGGGCAGCCCGCCGTCGCGCCAGGCGCGCGCGGCGCGAGACGCCGCGCGGGCGTTCATTGCACCGGCGCCGGATGCGCCGCGTCGCGCACGTTCTTCTGGATCGCGACCGTCGCGAACAGGCTCAGCACGAAAGCCATCGCGTAGAAGCCCTGCTCGTCGACCGGCAGGCCGGAGTTCCACAGGCTCGTGGCGAGCAGCACCACGCAGGCGAGCAGCGCGCCCCAGCACAGGCCGACGTACAGGCCGGTCACCGGCAGGCCCTCCATGCGGTCGCGCACGGTCTTCTGCAGCGAGACGGCCGCGAACAGGCCGAACATCAGCATCGTCAGGTACAGGCCCTTCTCGTCGAGGGCCATGCGCGCGTTCCAGAGGCCGGCGCAGTAGGCGACGAGGCCCACGCCCAGGCTGAGCCAGGAGGCGGCGACGAAGACGGCGGTGGGCTTGGGGGCGGCGTGGCTCACGGATGATTCCTTCGAACATGGCGCGACGGCTCGTCGCGTGGCGCCATTCTGGGATCGCCGGGCGAGCCCGTGGGGCGCGCCCGCGGCAGTCGTGGCCGGCCGGCCCGGCGGTATCGCGAGGCGCTACCGCCGGCCGGTCATTCGCCCGGATACCGTAGACCGAACTGCGCTCGCATCGTGTCCATCCAGCCGACGAGGGCGACCGACTCGTCCAGCGGCATCGCGGGACTTTCGGCCAGGCCGGCGCGCAGGCAGCGGTGCACCTCCTCGATCTGCGGGACGTAGCGGTTGCCCCGCCAGGGGCGATCGAGCACCTCGACGGGCTGCTCCTCCCACGGCCCGGTGCCGCGGCGCAGCTCCAGTCGCTGCGCCGCGTAGAACGGCGGCGCGACGTCGATGCGCCCGTGGGTGCCGAGCACCGCCGCGAGGCCGGGCGTGGTCGAGCGCAGCGAGCACAGGCCCTGGCTCAGGCGCCCGTTGGCGTGGCGCAGGTTGAAGACGGTGTGGACGTCCACGCCCGTCGGCCCGAGCTCCGCGTCCGCCTGCACCGCCGCGATCGGCCCCAGCACGAAGGCCGCGAAGCTGAGCGGGTAGATGCCGACGTCCAGCAGGCCGCCGCCCGCGAGCGCCGGATTGAGCGCGCGATGCTCCGCCGGCAGGCCGGTGGCCGCGAAGCCGAAATCGGCCGTCGTCGAGACGACCTCGCCGATCGCGCCGGCGTCGACGAGCCGCTTGAGCTCCACCATCGCCGGCACGTAGCGCGTCCACATCGCCTCCATCAGGAAGACGCCGCGCCGCCGCGCCAGCGCCACCGCGGCCTCTGCCTGGCGACGGTTGACGGTGAACGGCTTCTCGCACAGCACGGCCTTGCCGGCCTCCAGCGCGAGCGCCATCGACGGCGCGTGGTCCGGATGCGGCGTCCCGATGTAGACGACGTCGACCTCCGGATCCTCGACCAGCGCGCGGTAGCTGCCGTGCGCGCGCACGGGCTCGCGCGGGGACTCGCCGCCACGCGGCGCGTCGATGAACGCCCGTGCCTTGGCCGCGTCCCGCGAGCCGACGGCCACGAGCCGCGCGTCCGGCACGTACGACAACGCGCGCGCCAGCTGGTCGGAGATGCCGCCGGCGCCGAGCAGGCCCCAGCCGATGCGGGGGCGGGATTCGAGGGTCAGTGCGCGCATGTGTTCAGACGAAGTCGTTTCGCGGGGAAGTCTTCAAGGCAGACGCGGCAACCAGTAGCCGGGACTGCGTCGGTGGCCAGCGATCGCGACGACGAACAGTTCGTCGAAGGATTCCAGATAAATGACGTCGAACGGAAAGCCCTTGACGCGCATCGCGCGGGTCTGCCCGAAAGAAGGCTTGCCCCCGCGGGGATTCGCGGCCGCTCGGGCGACCGCTTGCTCGACGCTTTCGCGGAACCTTCCGACGACCCCGTCACGCGTTTCGCTGTAGTACTCCAGCTCCTCGGTGAACTCGCTGTCCGCGTCGGGGTGGAAGAGGACCGTCGTCATCCGAATCGGTGACGCGCCCTTGCGAAGACATCCCGGGCGTCGAGCAATTCCACCTTGCCCTGCTTGATCTCCGTGACTCTGCGCTCGATCTCCGCCTCCCAGGCCGGATCGATCTCGGACGGAGAATCCTCGCTGATCGAGCGAAGCAGCTCGTCCACGAGACGCTCGCGGTCCTCCAGCGGCAACGTACGGCCGAGGCGGGCGAGTTCGGATACGAGGTCTTGCATGGTGGCGGCTCCTTGGTACCGGGTCAGTCTAACGCCGCCGCCGGCGATGGGCGCGCGTCGAATGCCGCGGTAACGGGGCGCTTTGGCGCGGGGCGTCAACCTGGCGCCTTCTCGGCCAGCACCCGCTGCAGCGTTTGCCGCAGGCGCTCGGCGTCGATCGGCTTGGTCAGGAAGTCGTTCATGCCCGCGGCCATCGCGTCCTCGCGCTCGGAGACCAGCGCGGCGGCGGTCAGCGCGATGATGGGCAGCGCGCGGCGGTCGTAGCGCTGGCGCAGGCGGCGCGTGACCTCGTGGCCGCTCATGCCGGGCATCTGGACATCCATCAGCACGATGTCGAACGGGTTGCCGGACTGGTGCGCATGATCGACGGCGTGCAGCGCGCCCGCGCCGTCGTCGGCCTGGTCGACGATCGCGCCCCAGCGCTCCAGCAGCGCGACGGCGATCATCATGTTGACGGGGTTGTCCTCGACCATCAGCACGCGCGTGCCCAGCAGGGCGTCCAGGCCCGAGGAGCTCACGTGCGTGTCGACATGCGCCTGGGCGACCGCGGGCATCGGCAGCTCGACCCAGAACATGCTGCCCTTGCCGGGCTCGCTGGAGACGCCCACGGTGCCGTCCATCAGCCGCGCCAGCTCGCTGCAGATCGACAGCCCGAGCCCGGTGCCGCCGACCTTGCGCGTGATCGAGTTGTCGACCTGGCTGAACGGCAGGAACAGCATCGCCTGTCCCGCGGCGTCCATGCCTTCGCCGGTGTCGATCACCTCGAAGCGGATGCGGTGGCCGACCGCGCGCTGCACGTTCAGCACGATGCTGCCGCGGTTCGTGAACTTCAGGGCGTTGGTGAGGTAGTTGCTGAGGATCTGCCGCACCCGCACCGGATCGCCCAGCACGTGCGCCGGCACGCCGGGCTCGAGGTCGACGCGCAGCGCGAGGCCCTTGACGTCGGCCAGCGCGCCGTAGGCCTGGCGCAGCGTGTCGACGAGCGCGTGCAGGTCGAACGCGACCCGGTCGACGATCAGCTTGCCCGCCTCGATCTTGGACAGGTCGAGGATGTCCGACAGGATCTTGGACAGCGTGTCGGCCGAGTCGCAGATCTGCTCGATGTACTGCAGGCGCCGGCGGTCGTCGACCTCGGGCGTGCGCGCCAGCTGCGCGAGGCCCACGAGCGCGTTCAGCGGCGTGCGGATCTCGTGGCTCGTGTTGGCGAGGAACGCGCTCTTGGCGCGGTTGGCGGCTTCCGCCTCGTCGCGCGCGCGGGCGAGCGCCTGCTCCACCGCTCGGCGCTCGGTGATGTCCTCGGCCAGCCAGATCGTGCCGCTGGCGGGCTGGGTCGGGTCGAGCGCCTTGGCCAGCAGCCGACCGGTGAAGGTGCGGCCGTCGCGGCGCATCATCGGCGTCTCGAGGTCGACCTGCTCGCCCCGCGCGAGCGCCGGCCCGACGCGCGCCAGCATGTCGCCATAGGCCTCGTCCGACGGCCACACCATGCGCTGCGGCTGGTTCTGCATCGAGCCGCGCGGCCAGCCGAACATCTCGTCGAAGCGCGCGTTGGTCATGACGATGCGGCGGTCGCGCGTGAACGAGATGCCCACCAGCGCGTTCTCCAGGATCGCCTCGCGCTCGCGCCGCGCCTGCTCGGTGGCCGTGACGTCGCGGGCGCTGGTCATCTGGTAGTCGACGTCGTCGATCGTGAAGCGCGCGGCCGACACCAGCATCGACACGCGGCGTCCGTCGCGCGTGAGCATCGTCGCGGGGACGTTCTGCACCGCCTGGTGCTGCTCCAGCAGGCGCGAGATGCGGTCGCGCTGCACCGGATCGGCCCAGAGCCCCAGCTCGGCGGGCGTGCGGCCCATGACGTCCTCGGCCGCGTGGCCGGTGGTCGCGAGGAAGGTCGGGTTGACCATCGCGTAGCGGCCGCTCGGGTACTCGGTGAGCGTGATCCAGTCGGGGCTGGTGGAGACGAGGTGCGACAGCAGCGTCTCGCTGCGGCGCACCAGGTCCTCGGCCGCGCGACGCTCGGTGTCGTCGATGATGATGGACAGCGTCGCGGCCTCGCCGTCGACGTCCACGCGCACGCTGTTCATCCGCACGGTCAGCAGGCGCTCCGGCGACGGGCGCAGCGTGAACTCGGCCTCGGGCAGGCCCTCGCCGACCGGCAGCGCCTCGAGCGCGCGGGCGTGCGCCAGCGCGCGCTCGCGCGATTCGCCCGCCTCGACGAGCCCCACGAGGTCCTGCCCCAGCATCGAGCGCAGGTCGCCGAAGCCGAACAGCGCGACGCCCGCCGGATTGGCGTCGAGCACGCGCGTCTCCCGGTGCAGCACCAGCGGCGTCGGGATGCGGCGGAAGAGGTCCTGGTAGCGCGTCTCCGTCGACCACAGCGCCTGGCGCGCCTTCACGTCCTGCGTGATGTCGCGCAGCACGCCCCAGTAGCCCGCGAACTTGCCGGCCTCGTTGGTGCGCGGCTCGGCGCTGAGCGTGAAGTGGCGCACGCGGCCCGCCACGTCCGACCAGCGCAGAGGCACGTCGCGCATCGGCAGGCGGGCGGCGAGCTCGGAGCGGAAGGTCTCGAGCACCTCGCCGTCGAAGGCGACGCCGCGCGTCTCCCACAGCAGCTTGCCCATGCCGGCGTCGACGCCGTGGCGGCGCAGGCCGACGAAGTTGCGCAGCTCCTCCTTCGCGGAGAACCGCACCAGCCGCCCGCTGCCGTCCATCTCCCAGTACGCGTCGGCGGCGACGGCGAGCAGGCCCAGGAAGCGGCGCTCGCGCTCGTCGGCCGAGCGCAGCGTGCGATCGAGCATGCGCCCCAGCAGCTCGCCGCCGCCCAGCGCGATCCCAAGGGCCAGCGCATGCGTGAGCAGCGGTCGCGCCAGCACGAACACCGGCATGCCGGGTGCGAGGCCGGGTGCCGTGATCCAGTCCAGGGCCGTGGCGACCGCCAGCAGCACCAGCATCCCGACGCCGATCGCCGCGGCGAGCAGCCCGCGCCTCAGCCCGCCGACGACGGTGAACAGGCACAGCAGCACGCCCACGACGGCCAGCGCGGGCGACATCAGCCCCTCGCCGGCGACCGCCGCGGCGACGCCCGACAACCCGATCGCCGTGCCGATGACGTAGGGCAGCGCGCGCACCTGGGTGCCGATGCCGCCGTCGCGGCGCAGCGCGAACGCGACGCCCGCGAGGCCGACGAACGCGGTCGCGAGCCACAGCCGCGCCGCCCAGTCCAGCGGTGCGCCGGCGACCAGGAACATGAGCGCGGACGCCGACGCCACGCCGGCCGTCGCCGCCAGCAGGTGGCGGGTCAGCGCTTGGCGCAGGCGTTGTCGTGCCTCTTTGTTCGGCGTAGCTTCAGCCATCGACGTCCTGATCGGCGTCCGCTCCCGGCACGCCCCCCATGACCCGCAAGTGTGACGCTTTTTTCCCGCCGCCGGCACGGGACGAATGCACAAACCG
>DASVLN010000433.1:0-2601 GCA_036384855.1 Burkholderiaceae bacterium
CCATGACGATCGGTGAAGGCGAGGGCGGGCGCGACAAGACGGCGCCGCGGCCGCTGCAAGACGATGCCGTCGCGGCTGCCGCCTCCGCCGGCCTGGCGTTCGAGGGCCAGACCGGGCTCTCGCGGGCGCTGTACGCGCTGCTCGGCGAGGCCGTCGTCCGCGGCGCGCGCCGCATCTGCTGGTGCGACCTCGACTTCGCCGCGTGGCCGCTCGGCGAGTCCGACTGGATCGCCCTGCTGACGCGCTGGGCGCGCGCGGGCGGGCGCGAGCTCGTGATGGTCGCCGCCGACTACCGCGCCGTCGAGCGGCTGCATCCGCGCTTCGTGGCCTGGCGGCGCGACTGGTCGCACGTCATCCAATGCCTCGTGCCCGACGAGAGCCGCCAGTCCGATCCGCCGACGCTGTGGATCGACACGCTCGACCAGGCGCTTCGCGTCTTCGATCGGGAACACTGGCGTGGCCGCGCGGGATTCGACCGCGTCGACTGCCAGCGTGCGCGCGAAGACTTTGACGCCATTTCGCAACGTGCAACGCCGGGTTTTTCGGCCGTAGTCTTGGGACTCTGAAAAAAGTTCCGTGCGGATGGGTATAATGGCGGGCTAGGCACAGGAAATGCTCGAGCTTGACCTGTTGTCCTTTGAGAGGAGCACCTGCTGTGAGGGCGGGTGTCCGAAAATCACCGGTTCGAACCCAAATTTCTTCGAGGAATTTCATGAACAAGTCGCTCCTGTTGGCTTCCCTGGTCGCCGTCGCTGCCCTGACCGCCTGCAGCAAGTCCGCCGACACGTCGTCGACGACCGCTCCGTCGGCCGACTCCGCGTCCGCCGCCGCCTCGTCGTCGGCCATGGCCGCCTCGTCCGCTGACACGTCGGCTTCCGCCGCGATGAGCGCCGCTTCGGCCGCCAGCGACGCCGCCTCGTCGGCCGCCGACGCGTCGGCCAACGCCGCGATGGCCGCCGCTTCGGCCGCCAGCAAGTAATTTTCCGCCGCGCCCTGAAGGGCGCCGCAGGAAGATTGAAGAGCCGCCTTCGGGCGGCTTTTTTGCGTCCGCGGCTTCGCCGCAATTGCATGACGACGAGCGGACAATTGCCGTCCGCTTTGCTCGTCGCGTCTGCGCAGCCATCTCGAGCCATTGTCGAATCGGACAGCTTGCCGCAAGCCGGAAAAGGAAAAGCCGCCCGCGGGCGGCTTCTTCGCAATGCGCGGGACGGCGCCCGAGACACTCACTTCAATTCGTCGACGAGCAGCGAGACGATGCGCTTGGCGTTGTCGCCGTTGTCCGGCTGGCCCTGGTCGTTGAGCACCGTGACCATGCAGGTGTCGCCCGACGGCTTGATCGAGATGCGGTACTTGCCCACCGGCGACGGGCCGCTCTTGGTGAACCAGGACGTGAACTTCGAGAAGAAGCCCGGCTCGTCCTCGGCCGCTGCCTTCGCGTCGGTGTAGCGCACGTAGTACAGGCCCTGCGCGCGATCGCGATCCTCGACGGTGAAGCCGCCGTGGTCCAGCGCGAGGCCGACGCGGCGCCACGACCGGTCGAAGTTGTCGTCCAGGGACATGGCCGCCTCCGGCTGGCCCGTGACCAGGCGCGCACGCATCGCGCCGTTCGGCCCGCTGCCGCCGGCGCTGGCCGGCTGCGTCGCGGCGCTCGGGATCACGCGGGCCTCGGGCTTGTCCTCGCCGGCCTTCTCGGGCGCCGCCGCGGCGAGATTCACGTCGCTCACGCCGCCGAGCGCGAACATGAGCTTGCTCATCTCCTGCGCTTCCAGGCCCGGGTCGTTCGGGCGCGGCACCCACTGCACCTCGCTCTTCTGGAAGCCGGTGACCTCCTCGGTCGCGCCGAAGTGGGTGACGTAGATCTCGGTGCCGTTGTCCGGCGTGCGCTCCAGGCGCGTGCGGAAGCGGTCGCGCAGGCCGGAGTCGTACAGGCCGTCGATCACGTGGCCGATCAGCTTGTGGATGGTGTCGCCCGGCAGCGGCGTCTTGTTCTCGAGCCAGTCGGTCTCGAGGATGCCGCTCTTCGGGTCGTCGACCTTCAACGTGAAGCCCTGCGAGAGCCAGAACGCGCGCACCCGCGGCAGCACGGCCTCGGGCGACTCCTTCGTCACGAGCCAGCGCTGGCCGCCGGCGTGCTCCAGGTGCAGGTCGCCGACGGCGTTCATCGCGACGCTGCCGTCGGTCGGGACGCTCGCCGCGTTCGCCGGCGACGCGGCGGACGGCGTCGTGCCGGCCTTGGTCAGGTCGGACGCAGCGACGACGCCGCCCTGAGGCAGGTAGCGCGAGTCGCGCTGCAGCTGCGTGAGGTCGGGCGGGACTTCCAGTGGCTGCGTGCGCTTGGAGCCGGCCTTGTAGTCCGCGTGATCACCGAACCAGTCGCCCGTGAGCGTGCACCCGCCGAGCATGAGACACAACGTCACGGTGGCGACGCGCAGGGGCGTGGGTTGGAGCAGGCGCGTCGGGAGGGAAGTGGTCATGGGTATGAGGTTCGAGATCGGGCCCGGGGTTCCGGGCCGGGGATTGTCGCCGAAGCGCGGCCGCGCTCAGGCGAGGCCGCAGTCCGCCAGCGCCGCGTCCACCAGCGCCCGGCCGGCGGGCGTCGCC
>DASVLN010000434.1:0-5734 GCA_036384855.1 Burkholderiaceae bacterium
CGGCGAAGTGGTGCTGGACTACCGCTTCGAGGGCCAGGGCATGACGGGCACCGCGTCCACCCGCTACGACAGCGCCACCGGCGACTTCGTCGACAGCAGCGTCGTCGGCCCGACCAGCGGCGCCAACGGCTTCGACGGCCGGCAGGCCTGGCAGCGCGACGCGAGCGGCGCCGTGACGCCGCAGGACGGCGGCGACAAGCGCCAGCTCGCGGTCAACGAGGCCTACCGCGACGCCAACGCCTGGTGGATGCCCGACCACGGCGGTGCAAGGATCGAGGCCCTGCCCGGGCGCACGGAAGGCGGCCACGCCTACGACGTGCTGTCCGTGACCCCTGCGGGCGGCAAGGCCTTCGAGGCCTGGTTCGACGCCCGCACCCACCTGCTCGCCCGCACGATCGAGCCCCAGGGCTTCCTCGTCGCGACCACGCGCTACGACGACTGGCGCGAGGTCGGCGGCTGGCGCGTCCCCGGGCGCGTGCTCGTCGACCTCGGCTTCGGCGCGGACCAGCTGCAGACGATGACGCTGCGAAAGGGCGACGTCGTCGCCGCCAGGCCCGCCGCCAGCTACGCGATCCCGCGGTCGACGCTCGCCGACGCCTCGATCCGCAACGCCCAGGGCCGCACGACGGTGCCGTTCAAGCTGATCAACAACCACGTCTACGCCGAGGTGAAGGTCAACGGCAAGGGGCCGTTCCTGTTCATCTTCGACACCGGCGGCCACGACCTGCTCGACCCCGCGGCGGCGAAGGCGCTGAAGGTCGCCTCCGAGGGCAAGGCGGCGGGCGGCGGCGCGGGCGAGGGCTCGGTGGACGTGAGCTTCGCGAGCGGCGTGCGCTTCGAGATCGGCGACCTCGAGATGCACGACCAGGCGATCTCGGTGCTGCCGATCATGTCCCCCGCCGTCGAGGGCATCCAGGAGCAGGGCATGATGGGCTTCGAGCTGTTCCGCCGCTTCGTCACGACGATCGACTACGGCGCGCAGACGCTCACGTTCACCGACCCCGCGCGCTTCAGGCCCGGCCCGGAGCTCGGCACGCCGGTCCCCTTCGTGTTCTACGACCACCTGCCGCAGGTGCGCGGCACGTTCGAGGGCGCGCCCGGCCTGTTCGACATCGACACCGGCTCGCGCGCCGAGATCACGATCACCAAGCCCTTCGCCGACGCCAACCACCTGCGCGAGAGCCATCCGCGGGGCGTCGTCGCGGTCGACGGCTGGGGCGTCGGCGGGCGCTCGGTGTCGTACGTCGCGCGCGCGAAGCAGCTCACGCTGGGGCCGGTCGAGGTCGATGGCCTCGTCGCCGGCTTCGCGACGCAGGACAAGGGCGCGTTCTCCGACCCGAACTTCCAGGGCAACGTCGGCACGCGGCTGCTCAAGCGCTTCGTCGTCACCTTCGACTACGGCCACCAGGTGATGTACCTGAAGCCGCGCCCCGCGCCGGTGCCCGACATCGACTCCTTCGACCGCTCGGGCCTGTGGATCAACGCCGCGCCCGCGGGCTACGAGATCGTCGACGTCGCCAAGGGCAGCGCCGGCGCCGAGGCGGGACTCGTGGTCGGCGACCGCATCACGCGCATCGACGGCGCCGCGCCGGGCGCGCTGTCGCTGTCGGATGTCCGGGCGCGGCTGCGCGACCCGAAGGTGGATCATGTCGAGCTGGTCGTCCAGCACGCGGGCGCCGAGCGCACGCTGACCCTGCGGCTGCGCGACCAGGTCTGAGGTCCGGAGACGCCGACGCCGCCCCGGAGCCCCGGGGCGGCGTCGGCGATGGGAACACGGGTCGCGCGGAAGCGACCCGGGGATCAGGCGGCGAAGAACAGGCGGAAGATGTCCGGCTCGTGCACCTCGCGGATCTCGAGGCCCGGCAGCGGCTCGATGAAGTCCTCCGAAGGCGCGCGGGCGTCGAGGTCGAACTCCGAGGGCATCGTGTCGGCCCAGACGGGCTCGTTGTGCGCGGTGTCGCGGTCCCGCCCGAGCAGGTACGCGAGCGAGGGCAGCGTCTCCCACTCGATGGCGCGGTCGATGGCGGCACGGCGAGCGGCGGGTTCGTGCGGGAGGTGTTGCATGAAGGTTCTCCAACGATGTTGCTTACGTTACTCTTCGTCACACGCTCCCGAAAACTTGAATAAGGCCGAGTAGACCGACCAGTTGAAATGGCCCCCGATCGCCGGCCAGATGCGCACCCAGGCCGCGGACGTGTCGGATGTCACGCTGCGCCGGCCCGGAGCCGCGGCCCGCCCGGGCGCGTCAGAACCCCGGCTGCGGATCGGGCGCCGGCGTGGCCCGGACGACGAGGCTCCACGCCAGCGCCGCGAGCAGCGCGCCGATACGGGACGCGGTACGCCGCCAGCTCACGGCAGGACCTGCAGGCTGCGCTCGATGCGGTAGTCCTGGTTCTCGCCGGCACCCTGCGCGTGGCCCTTCTCGTCGTGGCGCACGGTCACGAGGCGGTCGCCGAGCACGGCGTAGCTGCGGTCGTCGTCGTCGCGCTGCTGGAAGGTGACGACGACGAACGCGCGTCCCGCCAGCTGCAGGTGGCGGCGGCTCGCGAGCGGCGTGCCGTCCGGCGCGATCCAGAGCGTGAGCACCGACTCGAACTCGCGCGCGTACTTGCGGTCGCCGTCCGCCAGGCTGTCGATGCCGCGCTCGAACACCAGCTTGCGCACCGGCCTGCCGTCCAGCGTGTCGGCGGACTCGCCCTTGAACGCCGACTCGTCGACGTCGCGCGCGATCGCGGGCGCGGCCGAGGCGAGCAGGCGCAGCTCCTCGACGTTCGTGTGCTCCAGCACCTCGGAGACCGGCTTGGGCGCCTTCTTGTCCTTGATCGCGGCGCGTGCCTCGGCGTCCAGGCGCGCGAACAGCTCGCGCCCGTACACCGGCTGCAGGCCACGCGGGCCATCCTCCAGGCCCAGCGTGACGCTGGCCTGGCGTTCCTGCAGGTCGGCGCCCTCGCCGCTGCGGCGCCAGCCGCGCACCTCCAGCGTCGCCTTCAGCGGTGCATGCCCCGACAGGCGGGCGAGCGCCGCGCGAAGGTCGGCAAGGCCGTCCGCCCGCGCCGACGTCGCGAGGCACGCGCCGGCCAGCAGCAGGAGCGTGAAGAGGGCGGGCGAAGACGGGCGCAGGCGCGGACGGGGCAGCTTCATCGACGGCAGATCCAGGCAGGAAAGGCCTGCAGTGTAGGCAGCCGACACGGCGGCCGGCGACCGCGGCGCGACGAACTGCGCCGCGTGTCGGACGAACCGTCGAGGGGCCACGGGACAGGCCTGGCCGGAGCGGCCGCCCGCACGTGGAACGGCGAGCCGCCGCGATCCTGTCACGGCCGCGTCACGGCGGGTGCCTAACGTGCCGGCTTTTCGTCTTTTCGTCGGATCCGACACCATCATGAAAACCATTCCTGCAGGGAAGACCGCGCGCCCCCGGGCGATCCTCGGCGTCGTCGCATCGGCCGCCCTCACCCTCCTCTCGGCCTGCGGCGGCTCGCACGACGACTCCGCGCCGAAGCCCGCGCAGGGCACGACGGCGCAGGTCACGCTGCTCGAGACGACCGACCTGCACCAGAACGTCCTGAGCTACAACTACTACACGCTCGCAGAGGACGACTCGGTCGGCCTGGAGCGCACCGCCACGCTGATCAAGCAGGCGCGCGCGAAGTACGCCAACACGATGCTGTTCGACGCCGGCGACATCATCCAGGGCACCGTCCTGGGCGACTACCAGGCGCTCGTGAACAAGGTGCCCTGCACCGACGAGCTCGCGATCTTCAAGGCGATGGACGCGATCGGCTACGACGCCGGCACCATCGGCAACCACGAGTTCAACTACGGCCTGCCCTACCTCGCGCAGGTCACCGGCAGGACGTTCAACGTCAAGAACATGCCGGCCGTCGCCAGCCAGACGAAGTGCAAGGGCCCGGCCTATCCGCAGGTGCTCGCCAACGTCGTCAGCACGACCGACAACAAGCCCATCTTCGACCCCTACGTGATCCTCGACCGCCAGGTCACCGCGACCACGCCCGACGGCAAGACCGTGACGGCGACGATCAAGGTCGGCGTGATCGGCTTCACGCCGCCGCAGATCATGGCCTGGGACAAGGGCAACCTCGACGGCAACGTCACCACCGTCGGCCTGAAGGAGGCCGCCGAGCAGTACGTGCCCGAGATGAAGGCCAAGGGCGCCGACCTGATCGTCGCGGTCTCGCACGGCGGCCCGGACAACGCGGCCTACTCGCCGACGATGGAGAACGGCAACCTCTACCTCGCGCAGGTGCCGGGCATCGACGTGCTGCTGCAGGGCCACATGCACCAGGTCTTCCCGAACGCGAACTCCACCGTCGCCGCGTTCAACATCGCCGGCGTCGACAAGACCGCCGGCACGGTGGCGGGCGTGCCGTCGGTGATGGCCAACTTCTGGGGCAAGAACCTGGGCGTGGTCAACCTCACGCTGACCTACGGCGCCAACGGCTGGACGGTCGACAAGACCAAGTCCGCGGCCTCGACGATGTCCACGCAGAATGCCGACAAGAGCTACGTCGCGGCCGACCCGTCGATCGCGCCGCTCGTCAAGACCGAGCACGACGGCACCGTCGCCTACGTGAAGACGCCGATCGGCGACTCGGACTTCCGCATGAGCACCTACTTCGCCGACGTCGGCGACGTGACCGCGATCGAGCCGGTGAACCAGGCCCAGGCCTCGTACGTCAAGGCGTATGTCCAGGCCAACCTGCCGCAGTACAAGTCGCTGCCGGTGCTGTCGGTGAGCGCGCCGTTCAAGAGCGGCTTCGCCGGCGGCTCGGACTACACCGACGTCGCCAGCGGCAGCGTCGCGATCTTCAACGCGGCCGACCTCTACCTGTACGCCAACACGATCCAGGCGGTGCTCGTGACGGGCGCCGACATCAAGGCCTGGCTCGAGACCGCGGCCCAGCGCTTCAACCAGATCGACCCGACGAAGACGACGCCGCAGGCGCTCGTGAGCTCCTTCCCGGGCTACAACTTCGACGTCATGGACGGCGACGGCTCGATCAAGTACGAGATCGACGTGACCCAGCCGGCCGGCAGCCGCATCAAGAACCTGACCTACAACGGCAACGCGATCGACCCGGCCGCGCAGTTCATCGTCGCGACGAACAACTACCGCGCGAGCGGCGGCGGCAACTTCCCCGGCCTGAACGGCAGCAAGACGATCTACCAGAGCCCGGACGCGAACCGCGACGTGCTGATCGCGTACGTGAAGGCCCAGAAGACGCTGGCCAAGACGGTCAACGGCAGCGACCGCAGCTGGCACTTCACGCCGGTGACGACGGCCGGCCCGGTGACCTTCACGTCCAAGCCCGGCAACGCCGCGCTCGCGGCGGCCGACGGCATCCCGGGCGTCACCCAGCTGCAGGCGGACGACGGCTCCGGCAAGGGCCTGGCGGTCTACCAGATCGACCTGAGCGCCCAGTGAAGCGATCCGCCGCCGTCCTCGCCGCCGCAGGCGCCATCGCGGGCGCCGGCGCGCTCGCCGCGGCGACGGCCTCGTGGTGGCGCGCGCCCGACGCCGCGCAGGCGCAGGCGTGGCTGAAGGCGGCCGCGGACGCGCATGACGCGCGCGCCGAGGCCGCCCTCGCCCGCTGGTCGGAACGCGGCGACGCCCAGGCGCGGCATGCGTATGCGATGCTGCTCGCGCATCGGCCGGACGCGGGCTCGCAGCGTGCGCTCGACACGCTGCTCGCCGACGGCGCGGCCGCCGGCGATG
>DASVLN010000435.1:0-2743 GCA_036384855.1 Burkholderiaceae bacterium
TCGAATATCTCGTCTTCGTCACCAACCAATACGGCGACCAAAAAGTCAGCGTGTTCGGTTTCGGCCACAAAAAATGATCCGCCGTGCAAACCCCGTCGCCAGGTGAATTAGCCGATGTTCCAGGCCCTCGCGTGGAGCGTGAGGCTGGAACGACGGCGACGCCCGCCGTCCGGGCGATGCGGCGGCTGGCCGCACTTCGGGGCAGCCGCCGGTGCGGGCGCTCACCCGAGCGCGTCTGCGACAGTGAGGTCGCGTGCGCGCGGGAGTCTCGCGTCGCGTGCAATCCGAGCGGGCAGGCCGCGTGCGCCAGCGCGGGCGCGTCGCGGGCCCGTCCTTGCACGATCCCTCCGCATGCGCGCGATCGAGGTGGCGTGCGCGCCGGGCACGGCGTGCCCTCGTCCCAACTTCATGCCTGTCTCCTGTCGTTGTCGTCGCTTCGGTCCTCGCGGCGAGCCACGGGACCTCGCCGCAATTTAGGGCGAAGGGCGACCGCTCGTCAGTCGTAGGAACACATTGGGGTTTTCGCCAGCGCCGACGCGCGCCGAGGGCCACGCTCCCGCGGTGCGGGCGCGGCCGGAGGATCAGGAGGCCGGGCCGGCCAATGCATCGCCCATGAGCTTGCGCACCAGGCCGGTCGCCGTGTCGACGCCGTGCTTGCGCATGAGCCGGCTGCGATAGATCTCCACGGTGCGGTAGCTGAGCCCGAGCCGCTTGGCGACGACCTTGCTGGTCAAGCCCTCGACGAGCAGCACGCCGATCTCGCGCTCGCGCGGCGTCAGTTCCACGGCGACCGGGCGCGAGGCGGAGATGTCCTCCAGCGACCAGATGCCCGCCGCATGCGGACGCGCGCGATCGAGCGCGTAGCCCGACACGTGGCACCAGAACAGGCTTCCGTCGCAGGGCCGGCGCATCACGCGCTCGTCCGCGTAGCTGCCGTCCTGCGAAGCCTCCACCGCGATGGTGATGCGCCGGCCGCTGCGCTCGAAGTCCTCGTGCGACGGATAGATCACTTCGAACGACCGCCCGATCACGTGCTCGCGCTGGATGCGGAACATGGCGAGGAACTTCAGGTTGCAGTCGACGATGACCCGCTCGCGCGACAGCGCCACGGCCACCGGCGAGAACTCGAAGGCGCTGCGGTAGTCCAGCGGCAGGTCGTCGCGCTTGGCGGGCAGGGGCTGCGTGTCGAGGGTGGCCATGGCGATCTTCAGGGGCGGTGTGTCGCGGCGGACGACGGGGACGCCGGTGTCGGCGGGAGATCAGCTCGAACGTGCGGCGCGCGCGACGCCGCTGGCCGCCGTCCCGCCGAGGCGGCGCGTGAGCCGCCGGGCGATGTCCAGCAGCGTGTCGCGGTGGCGCTCGAGGGCGCCCTCGTCCAGCGTGGCCTTGTTGATGCACATCGCCACGCCCGCGACGGCGCGCCCGGCCGCGTCGAAGACCGGGGCTCCGAAGGCGAGCACGCCCGCGCGCACGCCTTCGTCGTCGAGGCTGTAGCCGCGGTCGCGGATCAGCGCGAGCTCGTCGAACAGCGCTGCCGTGTTCGCGGGTCCGCGACCGGTGAACGTCCCGAGGGCCACGCCGTCGAAGAGCCGCACGAGCGTCTCGCGCGGCTGGAAGGCGAGCATGGCCTTGCCGCTGCCCGAAAGGTGGGCCGGGATCCGCACTCCGACGTTGAAGGCCACGCCAAGCGGGCGCGGACTGTTTCGCACGGCCACGTAGATCGAGTCGATGCCGTTGAGCACGGACAGGATCACCGCCTCGTCCGTCGCCACGCCCACCTCCTGCCACACGCCCGCGAATTCGCGAGCCACGTCGATGTCCGCGATGAATGCTTCGGCCAGCCCCATCACGCTGGCCCCGATCGCGAAGCCGCCGTCTCCCTGACGGCGCAGGTAGCCGTGATGCAGCAGCGTGTGGCACAGGCCGTGCACGGAACTGCGAGGCAGCGCGAGCTCGGTCGCGAGCTGGCTGGCCGACATCGGCTGGCGCTGGCGCGCCACCCGCTCCAGCAGCGCCAGGGCCCGCACCACGGCAGGCACGAGCGTCGCCGACGCGCCGCCCACGCGACCGTCATCCGGCGCGCAAGCCGGCTCCAGCGTCTCGATCACGACTGATCACCCTCCGTCGTTATTCAGCCGGCTGAACATAATTCAGCCAATAGACGACAGTCTACCCGGCGACGCACCAGCTTGGTGGACGAGCCGGCAGGGACTCGGGTAAATGCGGAGTCCGGATGTCACGCAATGGGGCGCGGCGTGCAATTCGGCCGCCGATGGAGCGGCCAGCGTGGCGGGGGCTGCCGCGAGGACAGGGCCAATGCGCTGACGAGGGCGTATGACGCCGGCGATCCCCGGCTCCCGCCGGCGCCATCGCGCGCGCCCTCGCGGCATCACGCCGTTCGCAACCGCGGGGCGACGCACGCGCCAGGTTGGCGGAGGCTGTGGGATTCGAACCCACGGACGGTTGCCCGTCGGCAGTTTTCAAGACTGCTGGTTTAAACCACTCACCCAAACCTCCGGGCCGGTGCATTGTAGGCGCTGGTCGCAGGGCGGGAACCCGGACGGCGGAACGTGAACCAAGCGAATGGATCAACCATGGGAGACAAGCCGGTGAAGCTTTCCAGCCAGGTGGCCGCAGGCCACCTGGCTGGAAAGCTAGGTGGCCGCAGGCCTCGTCGTCATCGGCCTGGGCGCGTCGAGACTCGCGTTCGGAGGCCCTGCGTCCGCGCCGGCGGTCGGCGCTG
>DASVLN010000436.1:0-2677 GCA_036384855.1 Burkholderiaceae bacterium
CGGCGGTGGCGACGGCGGCGGGATCGGGCATCGGAGAGGGGCGGGGATCGGCAGGCGCCGTGGGCGCGAACCCGAGGAAGGCTTCGCATTCGACCACCGACGCGATCCCGGGGCGAGGCGCTGGGGCTTTGGGGCCTGTTCGCGACCCTGCCGCGGGCGCCGGGGCTCGCCCTTAGAATCGCCTGTTCCGCCCAGCACGGCCCGGCCCCCGGGCCGCGCGGGCGCAGCCCCGACGCGACGCCATGACCCGCAAACTCTTCGTCACCACCGCCCTGCCCTACGCCAACGCGCCCTTCCACATCGGGCACATGATGGAGTACATCCAGGCCGACATCTGGGTGCGGTTCCAGCGCATGCGCGGCGCCGAGGTGCACTTCGTCTGCGCCGACGACGCGCACGGCGCGCCGATCATGATCGCCGCCGAGAAGGCCGGCAAGACGCCGCAGGCCTTCGTCGCCGACATCGCCGCCGGCCGCGCCAGGTACCTCGACGGCTTCCACATCGCGTTCGACAACTGGAGCTCCACCGACAGCCCCGAGAACCACGCGCTGGCGCAGGAGATCTACCTCGCGCTGCGCAAGAACGAGCTGATCGACGTCAAGACGATCGAGCAGTTCTTCGACCCGGTCAAGTCGATGTTCCTGCCCGACCGCTTCATCAAGGGCGAATGCCCGAAGTGCGGCGCGAAGGACCAGTACGGCGACTCGTGCGAGGTCTGCGGCTCCGTCTACAGCCCGACGGAGCTGCGCAACCCGTACTCGGCGCTGTCCGGGGCGACGCCCGTCATCAAGTCGAGCGAGCACTACTTCTTCCGCCTGTCCGACCCGCGCTGCGTCGAGTTCCTGCAGAAGTGGACGACGGACACCGGCCGCCTGCAGCCCGAGGTGCTCAACAAGATCCGCGAGTGGTTCGCCAAGGACGACGAGGGCCAGGGCGGGCTCGGCGACTGGGACATCAGCCGCGACGCGCCCTACTTCGGCATCGAGATCCCCGACGCCCCGGGCAAGTACTTCTACGTCTGGCTGGACGCGCCGATCGGCTACCTGGCCTCGCTGAAGAACTACTTCGGCCGCACCGGCCGCGACTTCGACGCCTTCATGGCCGACCCCGACGTGCAGCAGGTGCACTTCATCGGCAAGGACATCACCTACTTCCACACGCTGTTCTGGCCGGCGATGCTGCACTTCAGCGGCCGCAAGGTGCCCGACCACGTGTTCGTGCACGGCTTCATCACCGTCAACGGCGGCGAGAAGATGAGCAAGAGCCGGGGCACCGGCATCTCGCCGCTGAAGTACCTCGAGCTGGGCCTGCATCCCGAGTGGCTGCGCTACTACATCGCGGCCAAGCTCAACGCGCACGTCGAGGACGTCGACTTCAATCCCGACGACTTCAAGGCCCGCGTCGACGCCGACCTGGTGGGCAAGTACGTCAACATCGCCAGCCGCGCCGCCGGCTTCCTGGGCAAGCGCTTCGGCGGCCGGCTGTCGGGCGACCTCGGCGTCGAGGGCTCGGCGCTGCTGGAGACGCTGCGCGCCCAGCGCGGCGCCATCGAGACGCTCTACGAGGAACGCGAATACGGCAAGGCGCTGCGCGAGGTGATGGCCCTGGCCGACAAGGTCAACGAGTACGTCGACCTGCACAAGCCCTGGGAACTCGCGAAGAAGGCCGGCGCCGACGCCGCGCTGCAGGACGTCTGCAGCACCTGCATCGAGGCGTTCCGCCTGCTGACGATCTACCTGAAGCCGGTGCTGCCGGCGCTGGCCGCCCAGGTCGAGGCCTTCCTGCAGGTCGCGCCGCTGACCTTCGCCGACGTCGCCACGCCGCTCGGCGCGCACGCGATCGGCGCCTATCCGCGCCTGATGGAGCGCGTCGACCCGAAGCTGCTGGACGCGCTGTTCGAGCCGCCGCCCGCGCCGGTGGTCGTGCCGGGCGGCGAGCCGGTCGCCGCCGAGATCAAGCTCGACGACTTCGCCAGGGTCGACCTGCGCGTGGCGCGCATCGTCAACGCGGAGAAGGTCGAGGGCTCCGACAAGCTGCTGCGCCTGACGCTGGACGTCGGCGAAGGGCGGCACCGCAACGTGTTCTCGGGCATCTCGGCGCACTTCGCGCCCGAGGCGCTGGTGGGCAAGCTGACCGTGGTCGTCGCCAACCTCGCGCCGCGCAAGATGAAGTTCGGCGTGTCGGAGGGCATGGTGCTCGCGGCCAGCCATGCGGACGAGCAGGTCGACGGCGGCCTGTACCTGCTGGAGCCCGGCACCGGCGCGCTGCCGGGCATGCGGCTGCATTGATCGCGCGCGGCGCAGCCGTGCCGCCATCGTCTAAAATCCCGCCTCCGATCGTGCACGCGCCCGTGCATCCGACGCAGACAAGAATCGCCATGCCGCTCTTCTGGAAGCCCTACAAGTCCGAAATCACGCAGTTCCTCGACGAGCTGAAGAGCAAGAAGCCGTCGCTCGACCACGAGCAGGCCGAAGGCCGCGCGCTGCTCTGGGACAAGAAGGTCGACCGCGAGCTCCAGGCCGAGTTCCGCGAGGCACGCGTCGCCCAGCAACCCTACGTCTACCAGACGCACGCGAAGTGAACCCCGAGGCGCCGGCCGCCGGCGACGGCGCCGGTGCTGCCGCCGGCGCCAGCGGCGATGCATCCCCGCTGATCGCCCAGGCCGCCGAGGCCGGCC
>DASVLN010000437.1:0-2688 GCA_036384855.1 Burkholderiaceae bacterium
ACCTGGGCGTGTCGCAGGTGGCGCAGGATCCCGCGGCCGCGACGCAGGCGCTCGGCCTGACGACGGTCGTGGCGACCGTGCAGGCCGACGGCGCGCGCTGGCAGGCCGACGCCGAGGTCGCGGGCACCCGCGTGGGCGAGCTGAACGGGCGCTGGATCGTGCAATCGTCCTCCCCGGCGGCCCTGCCGACGCCCGAGTCGCCGCTGCAGGGCCAGGTGCATGCGCACGTGGCGGACCTCAACGTCTGGGGCGCCTGGCTGCCGCCCGGCTGGCGCCTGGGCGGCGAGCTGCGCACCGACCTGGCGCTGTCGGGCCGCTGGGGCGCGCCGCACCTGACCGGCGACCTCGCGGCCACGAAGCTGGCGGTGCGCAACGCGCTCGAGGGCGTGTACGGGCACGACGGCGACGTCGAGATCCGCTTGTCCGGCGACCAGGCGCGCATCGAGCGCTTCCGCCTGCGGGGCGGCAACGGCGAGCTCACGATCGCCGGCGACGCGAGCCTGGGCGCCTCGCCCGCGGCCCGGCTGAAGCTGCACGCGGCGCAGTTCCAGCTGCTCGGGCGCATCGACCGCAAGATCGTGACGAGCGGCGACGTCGACCTCGCGCTCGGCGCCGACGCGATCAAGGTGACGGGCAAGCTGGGCATCGACGAGGGCCTCATCGACATCAGCAAGGGCGACGCGCCGACGCTGGACTCCGACGTGCAGGTGCTCGACGGCTCGGCCGACTCGTCCGACGACACCCCCGCCGCGCCGGCGGCGCCGCGTACCGGCCGCGCGACGACGATCGCGCTGGACCTGGCGCTCGGCGACCAGTTGCACCTGCGCGGGCGCGGCATCGACACCTTCCTGCGCGGCGACCTGCAGATCAGCGCGCCCAACGGCCTGCTCGCCGTGCGCGGCACGATCCGCACCAACGGCGGGCAGTACATCGCCTACGGGCAGAAGCTGCAGGTCACGCGCGGCGAGCTCGTCTTCACCGGCATCGTCAACGACCCGCGGCTGGACATCCTCGCGACCCGGCCCAACCTCGACGTCACGGTGGGCGTGGCCATCACCGGCACGGCGCTGGCGCCGCACGTGAAGCTGGTGAGCGAGCCGGAGATGAGCGACGCCGACAAGCTCTCCTGGCTGATGCTGGGCCGGGCGCCCGACACGCTCGGCGGCGCCGACACCGCGCTGCTGCAGCAGGCGGCGATCGCGCTGCTCGCCGGCGAGGGCGAGGGCCCGACCGACCAGATCCTCAACCGCCTCGGCCTGACCGACTTCGGCGTCGGCCAGAAGACCGACGCCAACGACGTCAAGCAGACCGTCGTGACGCTGGGGCGGCAGATCTCCAGGCGCGTCTACATCGGCTACGAGCGCGGCGTGAACGCGACCACCGGCAACTGGCAGCTGATCTACCGCATCGCGCAGCGCCTGACGGTGCGCGCGCAGTCGGGCGAGGACAACGCGGCGGACGTGATCTACACCTGGCGCTGGAACTGAGCGCGCGGGTGCTGCCTGCGGGGTCGCGCGCGCATTTCGGGCAGGAAATCACGGCTTTCGCGCGGGGCGGAGTCGGGCGCGGCGGGCCAGAATTGAACCGGGCCGCTCGCTGCCGGCATTCACGGTCGAGACGAGCCCGCCCGCCATGCAACCCGATCACGCCTCGCCCTCCCATCCGCCCGCCCCGGCCGCCGGCCCGCCGTCGCACGACGACGCGGAGGATCGACGCCTCGTGCAGCGCACCTGCGCGCGCGAGCCCGCGGCCTTCGAGGCGCTCTACCGCCGCTACCACCCGCGGCTCACGCGCTTCCTGCATCGCATGCTGCGGCCCGAGCACCTGATCGAGGAGGTGCTCAACGACACGCTGCACGTCGTCTGGAACCAGGCGGAGCGCTTCAACGGCACGAGCAAGGTGTCCACCTGGATCTTCGCGATCGCCTACCGCAAGGCGCTCAAGGCGATCGAGCGCCACGACGAGCCCCTGCCCGACGTGCCCGACGACGAGCAGGCCGCCGCCGACGCGTTCGACCGTCCGGAGGCGCGCATGAGCCGGGCCCAGGCGCGCGCGGCGATCGACAGCGCGCTGCGTACCCTGTCCGCCGACCAGCGCGCGGCGGTCGAGCTCACCTATTTCCACGGCTTCAGCTATCCCGAGATCGCGCAGATCGTCGACTGCCCGACAGACACCGTGAAGACCCGCATGTTCCACGCGCGCCGACGCCTGCGCGCCGCGTTCGCGGGTGGACTGGACGACTGGCTGTGAACCGTCGCACCATGGACGCCCGCGTCCCGACCCGCCTTTCCGGCCCGCCGCGCCCGAGCCCGCGCACGGCCGCTCCCGCCACCCCGGGCTCGCACCGCAGGCGCCTGCGGCGAAAGACCAGCTCATGACCGGCCAGATCGTCCATCTCGAACCCGACCCGCACGTCGCAGTGCAGCAGTTGCTGCCGTGGTACCTCACCGACCGGCTCGCGCCGGCAGAGCGCGCGCAGGTCGATGCCCACGTGGCCAACTGCGCGGAGTGCCGGGCCGAACTGGAGGCCGAGCGGCGGTGGCAGGCCGGCCCGGTGCAGGCGCTGCTGCAGGCGGACTCGGGCACGGCCCACGGTGACGTCGAGCAAGGCTGGGGCCGCATGCGTGCGCTGCTGGGCGACGGCGTTGCCGCCGGCCGGGACGGCGACGCGCGGCCCGCGGCGACATC
>DASVLN010000438.1:0-3521 GCA_036384855.1 Burkholderiaceae bacterium
CACGGGCCGCGGCGGACGCAACGTGGAGTTCCTGCTCGCGCTCGCGCTCGCCCTGGACGGCCGGCCCGGCATCCACGCGATCGCGGGCGACACCGATGGCGTCGACGGCGCCGAGGAGATCGCCGGCGCCGTCGTCGCCCCCGATACGCTCGCGCGCGCCTGGGCGCTGGGCCTGCCGCCGCGCGCGAGCCTCGACGCCAACGACGCCCACACCTTCTTCCGCGCGCTCGGCGACTCGGTCGTCACGGGGCCGACGCTGACGAACGTCAACGACTTCCGCGCGATCCTCGTGATGCCTCCGGCCGGCTGATCGGCACGCGCCGCCCGCGCTCCGGGGACGTGCCGATCAGAAGGCGAGCCAGGCGAACAGGTAGGCGCTGTCGGCCACGGCCGCGGCGTGGCCGCGCTGCGCGTCGAGCTCGTCGTAGGCGGTGAACTGCAGGCCGACGCGCACGCTCGGATCCCACACGCCGCGCAGCGGGCGCGTGCCGGTCGGCGTCCAGTCCAGCTGCAAGCGGCTGCCGCGCGATGCCAGCCCCGACGCGTTCACGCCGAAGCGCTGCAGGTTCGCGCCCCACGAGCCGCCCCAGGGCGACGGCAGGTAGTACGAGCCGGTCGCCGTGTACTCGGTCATGCCCGGCGTGCCCGACGCCGCCTCGTGGATCACGCTCGCGAGCACGGTCGCCTGGCTCGCGTCGGCGAAGACCTCGCGCCAGCTCGCGTCGACGCCGACGTCCGTGTAGTGCGTCGTGTCCGGCTGTCCCCGGTCGGGCTGGTAGCCGGTGCGAAAGAGGACGACGCCGGCGTTGAGCGAGCCGCCGTTCCAGCTCGGTCGCACCGCGAGGCGCGCGTACAGCGGCGAGCGCAGCGCGCCGGGATCGCGGTCGTCGGCGCCGAGGCCGAAGAACTTCTGCGTCGACACGGTCTGCATGCGGTAGGTGCCCAGCTCGCCGTACCAGAAGCCGTCGACCTGGCCGTAGGCGACCACGCCCGTCGCCTTCTGGCCCCAGGCCTCGTCGAGGATGGTCGCGGCCGACGGCCCCGGCGCGACAGGCGACGAGATGTAGGGGAAGGCCCAGGCCGGCGCCGTGTTGAACGGATCCTGCACGCCCGGGTTGTTGTTGACCGACACGCCCGCCAGCAGCGCGACGTCGCCCGGCAGCGTGAAGGTGTCGGCCACGCGCACGTCGACGTTGTCGATCGACGCATGCTGCGCGACGCCGTCGTAGGTGAGCTGGCCGAACACGCCGGCCTTGGACGCGAGGCGTCCGGCGAGGAACAGCGACACCTGGTCCAGCGTCAGGTTGTCGTTGCCCTTGAGCGCGGCGCCGCCCAGGCGGTGGCCGTCGAGGCCGGCGGGATCCTGCGCCGACTTGGTGTGGGTGAATCCGGTCATCACCATCGCCGCGACCGGCACCGCGGGCCGATCCGGCACGGCCAGGGTGTAGGCGCCCAGCTTGAACGCGATGCCGAAGTCGGTCAGTTGCGGCCCGAAGCCGCCGACATGGCAGGCCGCGCAGGGCTGCCCGGTCTGGCGCGCGAAGCTCGGGACGGCCGACGCGGTGCCGGCCGCGAGCAGGGCACCCAGGAAGATTCCTAGGCGCAATCCGTTCGTGCCGAGAAATCTCCTAACGATTGATTGCATCGGAAATCTCCGACGCATGAACTTGGGATGGGACATCACGAATCTCCTGAGATGGGATGAAGTACCGGCGCTCCTGCCGTGCAGCCGCGGGAGCGCCGCCGGTGTCAGTGAGTGCCCGCGTCGACGCGGGACGAATCGGCCCGTACCTGGCAGGGTATGCTGGCCGCTCCGCCGTGACGCGGCAAATCCGTGCATTCCCTGTTAGGGTGGACGCACGGGCTTCCGGTTACGAACCGCGACAGTCCACATGCGCGAGCAATGCGCCATCCAGCATGGCGTCGCACGAGGAACGACGCAGGAATCCCTGGAACCGGTCATGTCTAGGCATGTTCAGACAGGCGACAGCTCGCGGGCGTCGCGACTTACCAACGCGAGCGGGCGACCGGGGCGCAGGATCCCGGATCGACGATGCGGGCATCGACGAGGCATCGACGGCGCGTGCTAACTTGAACCGATTCGAACCCGCCCGGAATCCACGAGGCAATCACATCATGCGAGCCAACCGTCGCCTTTTCCTCCTGACCACGGCCTTGATCGGACAAGCCGGCCTGCCGGGCCGCGGCATCGCCGCGCCCGCCGCGCTCGATCCGTCCGACCCGCAGGCCACGATCCTCGGCTACACGCCCGATGCGACGAAGCCTGCGCCGTCGTTCGCGACCCGGCACGCCGCGGGCGCCCATTGCGGCAACTGCGCGCTGTTCCAGGGCAAGGCCGGCGACGCGCCCGGGCCGTGCCCGCTGTTCGGCGGCAAGCTGGTGCAGGGCAGCGGCTGGTGCAGCAGCTGGGTCGCGAAAGGCTGAGTCCAGGCCTGCGCCGCGCACGGTTGCGGTGCTCCCGCCCGGCCGCGGCCTCGACTCGTTGCGTCAGGGGGCCGGCGGGCGCTTCGGCTCCCAGAGCTCGACCTTGTTGCCCTCCGGATCCAGCACCCATGCGAAGCGGCCGTGGTCGTCGCTGTCGTCGCGCTTGAGCACCTCGACGCCCTTGGCATGCAGCCGCGCGAGCAGCGCGTCCAGGTCGTCGACGGCGTAGTCGATCATGAAGGCGGAGGTCGACGGCGCGAAGTAGTCCGTGGACGCGGGAAACGTGCTCCACGCCGCCGCCGGCGGATGCCCCGGAGCGTCGAAGCGCAGCGCCGCGCCGCCCCAGGCCTGCACCGGCAGGCCCAGCACGTCGCGGTACCAGGCCGCCAGGGCCTTCGGATCCTTCGCCTTGAAGAACACGCCACCGATGCCGGTGATGCGCCCGGCGGGCTGGGCGGGGGTGGTTTCGGCTGCATTGGCCATCGCGAGAACTCCCAGGCACAGCGCCACGATAGGACGTCGGATCATCGCCGTGCTCCTTGCAGCGCCGGTCGCCGCTGCGTGCGTTGAAGGCCCGCGTGCGCGGGAGCGAGCCGGCATTTGACCGCATCCGCATGCCCAAGGCCAGCGGCTCGGGCCTCGCTTCAGCTTCGCCGCGGCGGCGGCGAGCGCCGGAGCGGCCGGACGTATGCTCGCCCGCATGGAAAACGTCCCGACCGCCCCACCCCCTGCGCGCGCGCCGACCCCGGTCGACGCCTGGCGCCGCTACGACGCCGACGAGGCCCGGCTGTCGGCGCACGTCAGCGAGCGCATGCTCGACCTCGCAGGCCTGCGGGCCGGGGCGCGCGTGCTGGACATCGCCTCCGGACGCGGCGAGCCGGCCGTGCGCGCGGCGCGGCGCGTGGCGCCGGACGGGGTGGTGGTCGGCACCGATCGCTCGGACGAGATGCTGGCCTTCGCACGCGCGCGGGCGGTCGCCGAGTCGGTGGCGAACCTGTCGCTGCGGGTCGCCGACGGCGAGACGCTCGCCGGGATCCCGGACGGCGCCTTCGACGCCGCCCTGTGCCGCTGGGGGC
>DASVLN010000439.1:0-4034 GCA_036384855.1 Burkholderiaceae bacterium
CGGGCTCTTCGCGCGCAGGCGCAGCGTCACCTCGACGCGTTCGTCCGCGCGCGCCGGGCCGATCGCGCGCGCGCCGGGCAGCGGCTGCTTGTCGCTGCCCGGGATGATGTGTCGGTTCTTGCTGCTGGCCATGTTGATCCCCTTGCGTGATGGTGGTTCCCGCGTCCGCGGCGGGCTGCTCGCGGGAGGGGCCATCCTCGATCCGTTCGCGGATGCAGTCCACCCCTAGTCGACCAAAAGCCCCGACGCCGCTGGGGCTCGAATTGGGGGGATGCCCCGCCCCGTATCGGCCCGGCGGCGCGGTCGGCCCGCGGCGCAACGCTCCCGGGCAGATCCCGCGCCCGCTCTCGAGCAGGTTGCCGTCCTGCTGGCTCAAGGCGTGCGCCTGCCGCCGACGCCGCGCGGCGCGAGCCGTCGGAGGGAGGTCGGCTTGCGCCGGCAGACCCTGGCGCGCGCCTTGCTGTAACCGGACGGCGGCGGATGCCGATGTCGGGCGCTGAGCGTCCCGTCGCGCGCGGACGGCGTTTCGTCGGCCGGCCCCTTGACGACCGGCGGTGCGGGCCCCACCTTCGCGCCTGGAAACGTGCCGCCGGCGCCTGCCGCGGCCCTTCCGCTGAAAGGACATGACGATGAAACGACACCTCCTGATCGGCGCCGCCCTGCTGTGGTCGGCCGTCGCGTTCGCCGTGCCATCGCGGGCGGACGTCGAGTCCGCCGTCAAGGCCGGCGACTACGCGCGCGCCGAGACCATGATGCGCGAGGTCGTGACCGCGGATCCGCAGAGCGCGCGGGCGCACTACTATTTCGCCGAGGTGCTCGCGCACGAGGGCAAGTTCGACGACGCCGTCGGCCAGGCCCGCCAGGCCCGGCAGCTCGACCCCAGGATCGGCTTCACCGATCCCGCGAAGTTCACCCAGTTCGAGCAGCTGCTGCGCCGCGAGCAGTCGCACGCCGGCACGACCACCCCGGCGCCGGGCACGCTGCCGGCCGCCACCGATGCCGTGCCGGCGCCCGCGCCCGCGCCGGTCGTGCGCGCGACATCGGGCATGCCGGGCTGGGTCTGGGTGCTCGGCATCGCGGCCGTGCTGTTCTTCGTCTGGCGCATGGCGACGCGTCGCCTCGCGTCCTCGCCTTCGATGCAGCCCGCGGGCTACGGCGGTGCGGGCTTCGCTCAGCCGGGATACGGCCAGCCCGGCTATGGACAGCCAGGCTACGGACAGCCGGGCTACGGACAGCCGGGCTATGGGCAGCCCGGCTACGGCCCCGGCTATCCGCAGCCGGGTGCGGGCGGCGGCATGCTGCGCACGGGCCTGGCCGCGGCTGGTGGCCTCGCGGCCGGCATGGCGCTGGAGCACATGCTCGACGAGCGCCACGAGCGCGACCGCTACGTCGACGACAACCTCGCCGGCGGCAACGTCGGCGGCGGCATCCCGGCCCCGTTCGATGACGACTCCAGCCGCGCCGCCACCGAGCTGGAGAACCGCCCGTTCGACTTCGGCAACGATGCCGGCGGCGGCTGGGACGACGGCGGCGGTTCGGGCGGCGGCTCGTCGGACGACGGCGGCTGGTGACGCCGCGCGGGTGCCGGCTGCGGCGCCTGGAGGAGGAGGGGACGGGCGTGCGCCGTCCCCTTTTTTATTCCTGGGGCCGGCTCAGCGGCTCGCGGGTGCGCTCGCGGCCTGCTGCTGGCGCTGCCGCGCTTCGTCGCGCTCGCGCTCGGACTTCTTCTTCGCCTCGTGATGCCCGACGGCACAGCCGGCCGCCGCGCCGATCAGCGGATGCTTGACCACCGCGCCCCCCACGCCGCCGACCACGGCGCCCTTCAGGCAGCCCTTGGCGGAGGCGCCGGGCGCGGCCAGGCCGGCGGCGAGCAGGACAAGGAGGGGAAGGGCGGCTGGTTTCATGACGGACCTCGGGCTCGGACGGGACGGTGACGCCGGGGCGGCAAGACGTGGGCCCGGACGCCGGGTCGCGCCGCGGAGCCGGGGCCGACTACACTTGCCGGTCGTCCGAATTCCTGCGAAGGCGTCTCCCGGTGGCTCTGTTCTGGTCGGTGTGTGTGGTGGTGCTGGCGTACCTGCTGGGGTCGTTCAGCTTCGCGGTGATCGTCTCGCGGGCGATGGGCCTGGACGATCCGCGATCCTACGGCTCGGGCAACCCGGGCGCGACCAACGTGCTGCGCAGCGGCAACAAGCTCGCCGCGATCCTGACCCTGCTGCTGGACGCGCTCAAGGGAGTGGCCGCGGTCGTGATCGCCCGCCTGCTGGCCGAACGCCTCGGCTACGGCGAGGCCATCGTCGCCGCAGCCGGCCTCGCATCCTTCCTGGGGCATCTCTACCCTGTCTTCTTCCGCTTCCAGGGCGGCAAGGGCGTCGCCACCGCCGCGGGCGTCCTGCTGGCGCTCGACTGGGGGCTGGGCCTCGCGAGCCTGGGCACCTGGCTCGCGATCGCGCTGCTGACGCGCTATTCGTCGCTTGCCGCGCTGGTCGCGGCGGTGCTGGCGCCCGTCTACGTCCAACTCATGCACGGGAGCACACAACGCACCGTGGCAGTGGCCGTCATGAGCGTGCTGCTGGTCTGGCGTCATCGCGCCAACATCTCCAAGCTGCTCAACGGCACGGAGTCCAAGCTCGGGAGCAAGGCCAAGGCGCCGCCTCCGGCCGGCGACGACGATGCCGGCGACAGCCCCTCCTGAACCCGACCGTACCTGTTCCAAGAGCATTCCCCATGAGCAACCTCCAACGATTCGACGTCGGCGCCCGCCTGTCCGAGATGGCCGTCTACAACGGCACGGCCTACCTCGCCGGCCAGGTGCCGGCCGACGCGACGCAGGACATCGCCGGCCAGACCCGCCAGGTGCTGGCCGCGATCGACACGCTGCTGGCCCGTGCCGGCACCGACAAGACGCGCATCCTGATGGCGCAGATCTTCCTGTCCGAGCTCGGCGACTTCGCCGGCATGAACGCGGCGTGGGACGACTGGGTGCCTGCCGGCCACACGCCGCCGCGCGCGACCGTCGTCGCCAAGTTGGCCAAGCCCGAGTGGAAGGTCGAGATCGTCATCACCGCGGCGGTGCCTGCGGCGGCCTGAGCGCCAGCGACCGGCTGCTCGTCTCGCCGTTCGGGATCAGGGCTTGGCGTAGCCGCTCTCGACCCAGGCCTCCGCACTGGCCTTCGTCAGCTTGAAATCGGGGCGCACCTTGACGCGCGCGAGCGGGTCGCCGAATTCGTCCTGCGCAGCGAGCAGGGCGTGCGGGTCGTACTCGTCGGGCACGATGTCCAGCGTGACGAGCACGCGGCCCTCGCCCGTCCAGACCTCGAACTGCTTGTGCATGGCGGCGTGCAGGGCCTGCTCGTGGCGGCGGATGACCTCGCCGGCCGTCTTCACGAGCGTATTGAACGCGTTCGTGTCGAGCGGCTTCGGGTTCTTCTTGTCACGGCCCATCGTCCAGGGGCCGACCAGCGCCGGCTCGCGTTCGCCGTCGCGCGTCATCGCCACGGCCCAGCCGTCGTCATCCTCGTTCTTGACGACGCGGGCCGTCCAGCCGTTGTCGATCCAGAGGCGATCCTCGTGGACGCGGACGGCGTCGTCCTCCATGTCGGGCGCCGAGGGCGCGACGGCCTGGGCATCGCCCGCCGGCGAACCGGCGGCCATGGCGCGGGCGTGCTCTGAAGCGTATTCGAAAGCCTGTTGTTCCATACAGTGATGATAAGCGCAACGGGCGCGCATGCGCAACGGCGGAACGGCGCGTCAACACCCCGTTTCCGCGCGCGGCGCCGGCCCGGACCTGCCGTAGCATGTCGACTGCGGTCGCGTTGGCCGCGCCGACGAGGAAGGCATGCATGGACTGGCCCGCATCGACGTGGTGGTGGATCATCGCCGGCCTGCTGGTGGCGGGCGAGCTGGCCACGGGCACCTTCTACCTGCTGATGGTGGCCTTCGGCGGCGCGGCGGCGGCGATCGCCGCGCAGCTGGGCGGCGGCGAGGGGAGCCAGGTGGCGGCGGCGGCGATCGTCGGCGGCGGCGCGGTGATC
>DASVLN010000440.1:0-2247 GCA_036384855.1 Burkholderiaceae bacterium
GCAGCGCCTCGACACCGGCTGCGAACGCCGGCCACCCGACGTGCGCCTGCGGCCGACGCGCCAATCCCGCCTTCGCACGCGCGACACGCGAAGCGCCTATGCTTGTCCCCCTCCGCGGCCGGCCCCGGGGCCGGCGCCCCACCCTTCCACCCCGCGCGGCCGAGCGGCGCGCGCACATGAACGAGGAGATCCCCATGGGCAGCACCACGACGTTCAAGCGTCCCGACGGCAAGGAGGTGCAGGGCTACCTGGCCGAGCCGCGCAACCCGCAGGGCGCGCCGGCGGTCGTCGTGATCCAGGAATGGTGGGGCCTGAACGACCAGATCCGCGGCGTGGCCGACCGCCTCGCGCATGCCGGCTTCGTCGCCCTGGTGCCCGACCTCTACCGCGGCAAGATCACCGTCGAGGAGGAAGAAGCGCACCACCTGATGACCGGGCTGGACTTCGGCGACGCCGCGAGCCAGGACGTGCGCGGCGCGGTCCAGCACCTGAAGGCGGGCGGCGCCCGCGTCGGCGTGCTGGGCTTCTGCATGGGCGGCGCGCTCGCGCTGCTGGCCGCGCAGACGTCGCCCGAGCTCGACGCCGCGGTCGTCTGGTACGGCTGCCCGCCGCTGGAATACATCGACGCGGCCAGGATCCGCGTGCCGCTGCAGGGCCACTGGGCGACGCAGGACGAGTTCTTCAAGCACGAGCAGGTGAAGCAGCTCGAGGCGAAGCTCCAGGAGGCCGGGGTCGAGTTCGAGTTCCACCACTACCTCGCCCGCCACGCGTTCGGCAACGAGCAGGCCGTCGGCGAAGGCCGCATCGCGGCGACGCAGTACGACCCGGTGTGGGCGCAGCGGGCCTGGGATCGCACGTTCGCGTTCCTTGCCCGCAAGCTCGCCTGAAGCCCGGGACGCCGGGAGCGCACGCGAAAAATCCCGGGCCGGCCGACGCTCCCACGCCGTCGGCCCGGGCGGTCAAAGGTGGCCGGGCCAGTAGCGGTCGAAGACGGCGTAGCGCGCCCAGGCCGTGCAGGCCGGGGCCTCGACCTGGCCGTGGTAGTCGGGCAGGCGGGCCGCGGCCGCGGCGGCCCAGCTCTCGATGAAGGCCGGTGCCTGCGGGTCGTCCTGCACGTCCTCGACCGGGATGGCGAAGTACTGGCCCGCGGCCTGCGCGTTGCGGGCGGCGGTCGGGTCGGGCGCGCCGTAGCAGGGCGTCATCGGCGCGACGTTGTGCCAGCGCCGGGCGGGCAGCAGCGTGTTGAGCGCGACGTCGGCGCGCGCCTGGCTGCCGCGCGTTCCCGGCCGGTCGTCCAGGTAGTCCTGCAGGAACGCCGCGTCGAACAGCGGCTGCGTGGCGTCGCCCGTCCTCGCGGCGCAGGCGGCCGGCACCTTGTCGGGCGGCGTCGGCATGCCGAGCCAGCGCGGGATCATGCAGGCCGCGATCGCGGCGTCGTCGCTGCCGTAGGCACCGGGAAACAGTCCCTCGACATCCCCGGCCCACGGGGCGAGGAAGATGTCGGACGTCGCGCCGTAGATGTTGCGATAGACGCGGTTGTAGGCCGTGAACAGGAAGGTCGCGTGGCCCGTGGTGGACACGCCCGCCGCGTCGGCGGAGCGCACGTCGTCCAGCGTCTCGGCGGGCAGGTCGTAAGGCCCGGAGATCGGGACGACCGCGGTCAGGCGGAACTCGTTGCCGAAGTCGCGCTCCATCGCGCGCTGCGTGGCCATGGTGACGTAGCCGCCCTCGGAGGTGCCGGCGAGGAACAGCTGGCCGCCCAGGGTCTCGGCGCCGGCACCGGCCGTCGCGAAGAACGCCCGCGCGGCGCGCACCGCGTCGATCACCGTGGACGCTTCCGACTCGGCGACCACGTACGGGTGGTAGCCGAGGCTCGCGGCCGCGCCGTAGCCGAGGTAGTCGGGAATGACCGTCACGTAGCCGTGCGAGGCGAAGTAGGCGGCCGTGGTCAGCGGCAGCGTGGCCGTCGGATCGGAGGCGTCGAAGGCCGCCGTGTCGGACGTGCCGTGCTGGAAGCTCACGAGCGGGAATGCGCCGTGCGTGCAGGCGTCCGCCGTGCCGGCCGGCACGAGCAGTCCCGCGCTCGCCTGCAGCATCGAGCCGTCGGGCGCGACCGTCCAGTAGACGAGGCGGCGGATCGCGACGTCGCAGGGCACGCTGCCGCCGGGAGGCCACGGGCCGTTGCGCTGCGGGCCGTCCGTCATGAACGACAGGATCGTCGCCGCCGGGATCGTCGAGGCCGGGCCG
>DASVLN010000441.1:0-6713 GCA_036384855.1 Burkholderiaceae bacterium
GCTGTCCGCCATCGGCGCCGCCTCGCGCGCCGCGCTGGTGGACGCGCTGGTGCCGCGCAACATCGTGCGCGGCGCGCCGATGGCGATCCCCGCGCCGGTCACCGAGGCCGGCGCGCTCGCCGAGCTCCGCGGCCTCGCGGCGAAGAACAAGGTGCTCAAGAGCTTCATCGGCCAGGGCTACTTCGGCACGCTCACGCCGGGCGTCATCCTGCGCAACATCCTCGAGAACCCGGCCTGGTACACCGCCTACACGCCCTACCAGGCCGAGATCTCGCAGGGCCGCATGGAGGCGCTGCTGAACTTCCAGACCATGGTCACCGACCTCACGGGCATGGCCATCGCCAACGCGTCCATGCTCGACGAGGCGACCGCCGCCGCCGAGGCGATGACCCTGGCGCAGCGCATGGGCAAGTCGAAGTCGAAGCGCTTCTTCGTCGCCGACGACGTCCTGCCGCAGACGCTGGAAGTCGTGCGCACGCGCGCGCGGCCGCTGGACATCGAGGTCGCGGTCGGCCCGGCCGAGACCGCGGGCGAGCACGACTGCTTCGCCGCCCTCTTCCAGTACCCGGGCGTCAACGGCGCCGTGCGCGACCTCGGGCCACTGGTCGAGGCGGTGCATGCGCGCGGCGGCCTCGCGGTCGTCGCGGCCGACCTGCTCGCGCTGACGCTGCTGAAGTCGCCCGGCGAATTCGGCGCCGACATCGCCTGCGGCAACACGCAGCGATTCGGCATGCCGATGGGCTGCGGCGGCCCGCACGCCGCCTACCTCGCGACGCAGGACGCGCTCAAGCGCTCGCTGCCGGGCCGCCTGGTCGGCGTCAGCGTGGACACGCACGGCGCGCCCGCCTACCGCCTCGCGCTGCAGACGCGCGAGCAGCACATCCGCCGCGAGAAGGCCACCTCCAACATCTGCACGGCGCAGGTGCTGCCGGCGGTCGTGGCCAGCATGTACGCCGTCTACCACGGCCCCGAGGGCCTGCGCCGCATCGCGCGCCGCGTGGCGACGTATGCCGCGATCCTCGCCGCCGGCCTGCGCCAGCGCGGCGTCGCCGTCGCCAACGCGCACGCGTTCGACACGCTCGAGGTGAAGACCGGCCCGTCGACCGACGCGGCCCTCGCGCGCGCCGTCGTGGCGAACATGAACCTGCGCCGCGCGAGCGCCGACTCGGTGTCCGTGTCGCTGGACGAGACGACCACGCGCGCCGACCTCGCCGCGCTGTGGGAGGTCTTCGCGCCGGGCCAGGCCGCGCCGTCGTTCGAGGGCTTCGAGGCCGGCGTCGAACCCCTGCTGCCCGCCGCGCTGCTGCGCACGAGCGGCTTCCTCTCGCACCCGGTCTTCAACACCCACCACAGCGAGACGGAGATGCTGCGCTACATCCGCCGCCTCTCCGACAAGGACCTCGCGCTCGACCGCAGCATGATCCCGCTCGGCTCGTGCACGATGAAGCTCAACGCGACGAGCGAGATGATTCCCATCACCTGGCCCGAGTTCGCGCAGGTGCATCCGTTCGCGCCGGCCGACCAGCTCGAAGGCTACCGCCTGCTCAACGAGCAGCTGTGCGGCTGGCTCGAGCAGGCCACCGGCTACGCGGGCGTGAGCCTGCAGCCCAACGCGGGCTCGCAGGGCGAGTACGCGGGGCTGCTGGTCATCAAGGCCTGGCATGCCTCGCGCGGCGAGGGCGCGCGCGACGTCTGCCTGATCCCCGAGTCCGCGCACGGCACCAACCCGGCCTCGGCGCAGATGGTGGGCATGAAGGTCGTCGTCGTGAAGTGCACGCCCGAGGGCAGCGTCGACATGGCCGACCTCGAGGCCAAGTGCGCCGCGCACAAGGACGACCTCGCCGCGATGATGATCACCTACCCCTCCACGTATGGCGTGTTCGAGCCCGGCGTGAAGGACCTGTGCGCCCTCGTGCACAAGTACGGCGGTCGCGTCTACGTCGACGGCGCCAACATGAACGCGATGGTGGGCATCGCGGCGCCGGGCCAGTTCGGCGGCGACGTCAGCCACCTGAACCTGCACAAGACGTTCTGCATCCCGCACGGCGGCGGCGGCCCGGGTGTCGGCCCGGTCTGCGTGGTCGAGGATCTCGTGCCCTTCCTGCCGGCCCACCGCTCGGCCGGGCTGGGCGCGGACGACGACCGGCGCGTCGGCGCCGTCTCGGCCGCGCCGCTGGGCAACGCCGCGGTGCTGCCGATCAGCTGGATGTACGTGCGCATGATGGGCGCGTCCGGCCTCAAGGCGGCCACCGAGACGGCGATCCTCAACGCCAACTACGTCGCCGCGCGCCTGTCCGCGCACTACGACATCCACTTCAGCGGCGGCGTCGCCGGCGTGAAGGGCGGCGGCGTCGCGCACGAATGCATCCTCGACCTGCGCCCGCTCAAGGACAGCTCCGGCGTCACCGCCGAGGACGTGGCCAAGCGCCTGATCGACTACGGCTTCCACGCGCCGACGCTGTCGTTCCCGGTCGCGGGCACGCTGATGGTCGAGCCCACCGAGAGCGAGCCCCTCGTCGAGCTCGATCGCTTCTGCGACGCGATGATCGCCATCCGCGCCGAGATCGCCAAGGTCGAGGCCGGCAGCTGGCCGCGCGAGGACAACCCGCTGAAGAACGCGCCGCACACCGCGCAGTCGCTGCTGAAGGCCGACTGGGCGCACGCGTACTCGCGCGAGGACGCCGCCTACCCGCTGGTGGCGCTGCGCGCGGGCAAGTACTGGTCGCCGGTGGGTCGCGTCGACAACGTCTACGGCGACCGCAACCTGTTCTGCAGCTGCGTCCCCATGTCCGAATTCCGGAACGACGAGTAAGCCCCTCGCCGGACGCGCCGTCAAGAGCGTCGCGTCCGGCCTCCCTCCGATCGCCCACGAGGTCCTGCCATGGCCGTCTCCGTCTTCGACCTCTTCAAGATCGGCATCGGGCCGTCGAGCTCGCACACCGTCGGGCCGATGCGCGCGGCGCGGCTGTTCGTCGCCCGCCTCGCGCACGAGGGCGCGCTCGAGCGCACGGCGCGCGTGAAGGCCGACCTCTACGGCTCGCTGGGCGCCACCGGCAAGGGCCACGGCAGCGACAAGGCGGTGCTGCTGGGCCTCGCGGGGCACGAGCCCGACACGGTCGACATCGAGCAGGTGCCGGCCCTCCTCGACGCCATCCGCGAACGCCATCGCGTGGCGCTGAACGGCAGCCGCGAGATCGCGTTCGACGAGTCCGCCGACCTCGTGATGCACCGGCGCGAGACCCTGCCCTTCCACGCCAACGGCATGCGTTTCACCGCGTACGACGACACGGGCGCCGAGCTCGAGAACCGCGTGTACTACTCGGTGGGCGGCGGCTTCGTCGTCAGCGACGAGGTCGCGGCCGACGGCACGCGGCAGAAGACGATCGCGCCCGACACCACCGTCCTGCCCTACCCCTTCCACAGCGGCGACGACCTGCTGCGCCTGGCGCAGGAGCATGACCTGTCGATCGCCGAGCTGATGCGCCGCAACGAGCGCCACTGGCGCAGCGACGCCGAGCTCCACGACGGGCTCATGAAGATCTGGCACGTGATGCAGGAGTGCGTCGCGCGCGGCCTGCGCACCGAGGGCGTGCTGCCCGGCGGCTTCAAGGTCAAGCGCCGCGCCGCCGGCCTGTACCGCGCGCTGACGGCCAATCCGGAAGCCGCGCTGCGCGACCCGCTGCAGGTGATGGACTGGGTCAACCTCTATGCGCTGGCCGTCAACGAGGAGAACGCCGCCGGCGGCCGCGTCGTCACCGCGCCCACCAACGGCGCCGCCGGCATCGTGCCGGCCGTCCTGCACTACTACACGCGCTTCGTGCCCGGCGCGACCGACGCCGGCGTCGTCGACTTCATGCTGACGGCCGCCGCGATCGGCATCCTCTACAAGGAGAACGCCTCGATCTCGGGCGCCGAGGTCGGCTGCCAGGGCGAGGTCGGCGTCGCCTGCTCGATGGCCGCGGCGGGCCTGGCCGCCGTGATGGGCGGCACGCCGCGCCAGGTCGAGAACGCCGCCGAGATCGGCATGGAGCACCATCTCGGCCTCACGTGCGACCCGGTCGGCGGACTGGTGCAGATCCCCTGCATCGAGCGCAACGCCATCGCGTCGGTCAAGGCGATCAACGCCGCGCGCATGGCCCTGCGCGGCGACGGCACCCACCACGTGAGCCTCGACAAGGTCATCAAGACGATGCGCGAGACCGGGGCGGACATGCAGACCAAGTACAAGGAGACGGCGCGGGGCGGGCTGGCGGTGAACATCGTCGAGTGCTGAACCCGGCGCGCCCGTGGCGGTCGGCCACCCGGCGCGGCTTGAGTGCCCTCAACCGCGCCATGCCCGCCCGCGGTATGCTCAGCGGTACCTGCTGCGGGCGCGGTGCTCGGTAAGGTAGCCGGCAAGACGATGACCTCCACGAGCAACGGCGATCCGGTGACCGACAGCGAGGTGCGGCAGGCCCTCGAGGAGGTCGTCGACACGGCCATGGCCATCACCGGCGCCGGCTTCGGCAACGTCCAGCTGCTCGATCCGGCCACCGGCGACCTGCGCATCGTGGCGCAGCGCGGCTTTCCCGCGTGGTGGCTCGAGTACTGGAACGCCGTCGCCAAGGGCCACGGCGCCTGCGGCACGGCGCTGGCTCGTCGCGAGCGCGTGGTCGTCGAGGACGTCGAGCGCAGCCCCATCTTCGTGGGCACGCCGGGACTGGACATCCAGCGCCGCGCCGGCGTGCGCGCCGTCCAGTCGACGCCGGTCTTCAGCCGGGCCGGGGCGCCGCTGGGCATGTTCTCCACGCACTTCCGGGCCGTGCACCAGCCCGACGGGCAAGCCCAGAAGCTGCTCGACCTGCTCGCACGGCACGTCGGCGAGCTGGTCGAGCGTTTCCGCGCGGAAGACGAGATCCGCAAGCTCAACGCGGAACTCCGACTTCGTGTGACGGAGCTGGAGGAAGCCCGCTCCCGCGCGGAGCAGCTGGCGCACAGCAAGAGCGCCTTCCTCGCCAACATGAGCCACGAGATCCGCACGCCGATGAACGCCATCCTCGGCATGGCGCACCTCATGCGCAAGGACGGGCTCACGCCGATGCAGTCCGGGCGGGTCGACCACATCGCGACGGCCGCAGAGCACCTCGTGCACCTCGTCGGCGACATCCTCGACATGTCGAAGATCGAAGCGGGCAAGCTCAGGCTCGAGCAAAGCCCCTTCATGCTCGACGAGGTCCTCGCCCGGGTCGTCGCCATGGTCGCGCCGCGCGCCGCCGAGAAGGGACTCGAACTGCGCAGCGACGCGCCGCCGCTGCCCCATGCGCTGGTCGGCGACGCGATGCGCCTGACCCAAGCCCTGCTCAACTATGTGAACAACGCCGTGAAGTTCACCGACCAGGGAAGCGTCACGCTGCGCAGCCGCCCGGTGCAGAAAACGCCGGAGCGGACGCTGATCCGCTTCGAGGTGGAGGACAGCGGGATCGGCATCGCGCCCGATCAGCTCAGGCGCCTGTTCAACGCCTTCGAGCAGGCGGACGACTCGACCACGCGCAAGTACGGCGGCACCGGCCTGGGCCTGGCGATCACCCGGCGGCTCGCGCGGCTGATGGAAGGCGACGCCGGCGTCAGCAGCGTGCCAGATGTCGGCAGCGTCTTCTGGTTCACCGCCTGGTTCGCGAACGGCGACGCCCTGCCCGCGGCGGGCGCCGGCGCGGCGGACGGCGAACCGCCGGACGTCGTGCTGGCGCGCGAGCATGCCGGCCGCCGCGTGCTGCTTGTCGAGGACGATCCGGTCAACCAGCTGATCACCTCCGAGATGGTGAGCGGCATGGGCCTGGTCGTGGACAAGGCCGGCAACGGCCTCGAGGCCGTGAGCCAGGCGCAAGCGCGTCCCTACGACCTGATCCTCATGGACGTGCAGATGCCGCACTTGGACGGCATGGAGGCGACGCGCTCCATACGCGCGCTTCCCGGCTTCGCGTCCGTGCCGATCATCGCGCTCACGGCCGGCGGCATCGCGGAGGTCCGCGACAAGTGCCGCGCGGCCGGCCTGGACGACCTGTTGTCCAAGCCGACTCCGCCGCGCACGCTCGCCGCCGTCCTTCTGAAGTGGCTGTCCCGCTAGGCCGCGCCTCAAGTTCGCGGCCACGAAAGACCGCGACCCATCAGATCGGCCACATCCTCTCGATCGCGTTCAGCGACGGCCACGTCGAGCACGTCGACTTTCGCGCCGTTCATCTTCGCGTCGCGACATCCAGGCTACGAACCGTACGAGTCGGTCGAGCGCTGCAAGCGCTTCGACCTCGTCGACGGCGACCTCAACTGGCTCACAACAGGATCTCCGGACGGCGCTGACGGCCGTCAGGGCGTCGGCTGCGCCCTCGCCTTGTCCACCGCCGCCTGCGCCGCCTCGAGCCGCTGGCGGTCGAGTTCCGCCATCGCGCGGTACTTGTCCTCGATCGAGCGCAGCGCGGCGTTCAGGACGGCCGGCGCGCCGGGTTCGCCGGCGTCCAGGGAGCGCTGGTAGGCGGTGCGCACGGCGGCGACGTCGGCGGCCTTCTGGCTCGGACGCTGGGCGATCTCGTCGCGCACGGACTTCAGGTCGCGCTCCAGCGCCGCCACGCGATCCTGCTGCGCGTAGCGCGCGAGGATGCGCTGGTCGGCGCTGCCCTCCGATCGAGGCGGGGCCGCCTGGGCGGCCACCGCGGAGGCGGGCGCCGCCGCGTGCACCGCCG
>DASVLN010000442.1:0-4476 GCA_036384855.1 Burkholderiaceae bacterium
GCCCGTTTCAGGCCGCGATGCGCTCGGCCGCCGGCGACCCGACCGCCTGCACGACGCTCGCCACCCCGCCGGCCGCGCGCGCCGCCTTGATCATGTCCGACGCCTTCTCCGCGACCATGATCACCGGCGCGTTCGTGTTGCCGCCGACCACGCGCGGCATGATGGACGCATCGACCACGCGCAGGCCCTCGATCCCGTGCACGCGCAGGTCGGCGCCCACGACGTCCATCGCCCCCGGCCCCATGCGGCAGGTGCCCACCGGGTGGTAGATCGTGTCGGCGTAGTCGCGGATGAACTGCTCGATCTGCGCGTCGCTCACCGCGCCCGCGGAGCGCGGCAGTTCCCGCCCGCCGAACCGGGAGAGCGCCGGCTGCGACATGATCGCGCGCATCAGCCGGAATCCGCGCACCATGCGCGCCAGGTCGTCGGGGTGGTCGAAGAAGTTGGGGTCGATGCGGGGTGCGGCCATCGGATCGCGGCTCGCCAGCGTGACCGTGCCGCGCGACAGCGGCCGCAGCAGGCACACGTGCGACGAGATGCCGTGCCCCAGCACCGTCTTGCGCCCGTGGTCGATCAGCTTGCCGATCACGAAGTGCAGCTGCAGGTCGGGGATCGCCTCCGACGGCTGGCTCTTGATGAAGCCGCCGGCCTCGGCGAAGTTGGTCGTGAGCATGCCGGTGCGGCGATTGCGCCAGTCGAAGATGCCGCGCGTGATGCGCGCGATCGCCGAGGCCGAGACGCCGAAGGTCTCCTTCATCCGGGGCGCGTCGACGACCTGCACGACGTCGACGTGGTCGTGGAAGTTGCGCCCCACGCCGGGCAGGTCGTGGACGACCCCGATGCCGAACTTCGAGAGATCCGCGGCCGGGCCGACGCCCGAGAGCATCAGCAGCTGCGGCGTCTGCAGCGCGCCCGCGGCCATCAGCACTTCATGCCGGGCTCCGAGCTGCTCGAGGCGGCCGTCGCGGCGGAATTCCACGCCCGCGGCGCGCCGGCCCTCGAACAGCACGCGCGTGACCTGCGCGCCCGTGATGACGTGCAGGTTCGGGCGGCCGAGGCTGGGCGTGAGGTAGGCCTTGGCGGCGCTGAAGCGTTCACCGTTCCTGTGCGTGACCTGGTAGGGGCCGATGCCTTCCTGCTCGGCGCCGTTGAAGTCGTGGTTGACCGGATAGCCCGCCTGCGCGCCCGCGTCGACGAAGGCCTGCAGGTAGCGGTTGGGGCTGCGCAGGTCCATCACGTTGAGCGGGCCGCCCGTGCCGTGGTACTCGTCGGCGATGCGCTCGTTGTGCTCGGCGCGGCGGAAGTAGGGCAGCACCTCGTCGTAGGACCAGCCCGGGTTGCCCTCGGCGGCCCAGTGGTCGTAGTCGGCGCGGTGGCCGCGGATGTAGACCATGGCGTTGATCGAGCTCGATCCGCCGAGCACCTTGCCGCGCGGCGACCAGCCGACGCGCCCGCCCAGGCCCTTTTGCGGGACGGTCTCGAAGTTCCAGTTCGCCGATCCCGTTCGCGCGAGCAGGGCGAGCCCCGCCGGACAGTGGATCAGCACGCTCTTGTCGGCCGGCCCGGCCTCGATCAGCGCGACGCTGACGTCCGGATCCTCGCTCAGCCGCGCCGCGAGCACGCAGCCGCCGGATCCGCCACCCACCACGATGTAGTCGAAGTTCATGCTTGTCTCTTTGCTCTGCTTGTCGTCGGTCAAGGGGAAGTCTGTGCGGGCGATCCGGCGGGCGGCGTGAGCTCGCGCAACCCGTGGCGGCGTATCAGCGCGGCCCGGCGGGGCGGGTGGAAATTGATGCGTGCCGCGTCGCAGTGGACCGCGGCGACGAGCCGCGCGTCCATCAGGGCGAACCAGAGCGGCGGCAAGTAGGCGACCGGGAACATGCCGAAGTAGCCGTTGGGCAGCCGCGGCGCGTCCTCGAAGTGGCGCAGCGACTGGTAGCGGCGCGCCGGGTGGGCATGGTGGTCGGCGTGGCGCTGCAGGTGGAACACGGCCCAGTTCGAGAAGGCGTGGTTGCTGTTCCAGGAATGGCGCGGCGTGCAGCGCTCGGGTCGGCCGTCGGGCCCCGCGACGCGCAGCAGGCCGTAGTGCTCGATGTAGTTGGCGGTCGTGAGCTGGAAGTTCGCCCACAGCGAGGCCGCGACCAGGAAGGCGAGCACCGCCGGTCCCAGCCACAGCACGAGCGCCGTCCACAGCGCCGCCGTGATCAGCGCGGGCTGCAGCAGCTCGTTGCGCAGCGACCAGAACGGCTGCCCGTCGACGCGCATGCGCGCGTGTTCCAGGCGCCACGCGCGCACGAAGGCGCCCGGCATCTCGCGCAGCACGAAGCGCCAGATCGACTCGCCCATGCGCGCGGACGCGGGGTCGGCGAAGGTCGCGACGTCGCGGTGGTGGCCGCGGTTGTGCTCGATCGTGAAGTGGCCGTAGAAGGTCGGCGCGAGCACGATCTTCGCGAGCCAGCGCTCGAAGGCCGGCTTCTTGTGCCCCAGCTCGTGGCCGAGGTTGATGCAGAAGCCGCCCACCATGCCGGTGGTCATCGTCACCGCGAGCCGTCCGCCCCATCCGAGCGGCGTGCGAATGCAGAACCACGCGCCGTAGACGAAGGCCCCCCACAGCAGCGGCACGAGCACCCAGGTGACGACGCGGTAATAGCGGTCGGCCTCGAGCGCGGGGACGGCCTCCTCGGGCGGATTGCTGCGGTCCTCGCCCAGCGCGAGGTCGATTAGGGGCGCGACGCAATAGACGAAGATGACGGGAAGCCACAACATCGCCACCTGCGGCCACGCCCGGTACAGCAACGGCCCCACCGCCACGCCCATGGGCACCAGCAGCGACAGGATCCACGCGAAGCGCTTGCGGTCGCGGTAGGCAAAGGCGGATGCGGCGGAGGGATGCATGGGGTGGGCGAGGCGTCGAGCAGCGGCGGCCCGCGGCCCAGTGTGGGCTCGCGTCCCGGCGCGGGGCCACCGAGCCAGCTGCCACGTGATCGTCATAAAGTGACAAGGCCTCCGCCAACCGCCTCGTTTCAGGGAAGACACCGAGAACCCGACCCCATGCCCCGAGCCGCCGCCGCCCATCCCGCGCACGCGCCGCTGCCGCAGCCAGCCTCGCTCGTGCCGCCGATCTACGCGCGCCTGCTGCGCATGCTGCTGCAGCACGCGGATGTCGACGGCGACCGGGTGCTCGCCGCCGCCGGGCTGGACTGGCCGACCCTCGTCACCGACGACCGTCGCCTGAGCCTGGGCACCGTGGTGCGCCTGGCCGAGGGCGCGATGGCCGCGACGCGGCGGCCCTGGCTGGGGCTGGACCTGGGCGGCAACGCGCCGGTCTCGGCGCATGGCGCGCTCGGCTACGCCGCGGTGACGAGCCGCGACCTGCGCGAGGCGCTGCGGGTCATCGCCCGCTACGGCACGACGCGCAACGACGCGATGGCCTGGACCTGCGTCGAGACCGCCTCCGGCATGACCATGCGCGCCGCCGAGCGCGCCGAGCTGGGCGTCGTGCGCGGCTTCGTCATCGACACCACGCTGGGCGCCGTGCTGCGCATGATCGAGACGGCGGTCGGCACGGTGCCGCCGGGCCTGCGCGTCGACCTGCCCGTGCCGACCCCGCCCTGGCGCGAGCAGTACCAGCGCTTCGGCCTCGCGCAGATCCGCTTCGAGCAGCCGGCATTCGCGTTCCACGTCGACGCCCGCGACCTCGCGCTGCCCTGCATCGGCGCCGACGCCAAGGCGCACGCGAACGCCTGCCGCGAGTGCGAGGAGGCGCTCGCCGAGGTGCGCGGCGCGAGCATGGCGCAGCGCGTCGCCGGCCTGCTCGCGAGCGTGGACGCCGGCGCCTACCCGCGCATGGCCGAGCTCGCGGCGCGCTGCGGCATCTCGCCGCGGACCCTGATTCGCCGCCTGCACGACGACGGCACGACCTTCCAGGCGCTGCTCGACGCGGCCCGCCAGCAGCGCGCGCTGTGGATGCTGCAGCACACGGATGCCCCGGTCGAGGAGATCGCCGCTCGCCTCGGCTACCAGGACACCTCCAACTTCAGCCGTACCGTGCGCCGCTGGTTCGGCGCGACGCCGCGCGAGTTGCGCGACCGGCCTTGAGCGCCTCGGGCATCATCGCGGGCGTGATCGAGCTCCTGCAATTCCCGCCCGCGTTCGGCCTGCCCAACGGCAGCCCGTTCTGCATGAAGGTCGAGGTTTTCCTGCGCCTGGCCGGCCTCGAGTACCGAACCGTCACCGCCTCGCCGCTGCCTGCGCCGAAGGGCAAGCTGCCCGTGCTGCGCGACGGCGGGCGCACCATCGCCGATTCCGAGGCCATCGTGCGCCACCTGCAGGCGACCTACGCCGACCGCATCCCCGCCGCGCTCGCCGCGCCGGAGACGGCGCGCGAGCTGCTCGTGCGCCGCACGATCGAGGAGCACCTGTACTTCGCCGCGCTGCGCTTCCGCTGGGTCGACGACGCCGGCGCGCGGCACTCGC
>DASVLN010000443.1:0-2537 GCA_036384855.1 Burkholderiaceae bacterium
CACGCCGGCCGGCCTGTTCGAGACGACCCCGGCGGCCGAGGAGGCCGTGGTCACGCCCGACCTGCGCGTCACGCTCGACGCCGCGGCCCCCGGCAGGATCGCCGAGGCCGTCTTCCGCGGCGGCGTGCCGCCGATGTCCATCGAGGGCGACGGCCCGCTCGCCGCCGACTTCAGCTGGGTCACGCAGAACGTGCGCTGGGATCCGGCCGCCGACGCGGAGCGCTTCTTCGGCCCGACGCTCGCCGAGGGCGTCGCGCGCGCCAACGAGCAGTTCGCCAAGGCCGCCGAGATGGCGCGCACGGCGATGGGCCAGATGCTCGACATGCTGCAATCGCGCGGCAAGCGCTGAGCGGAGGGTGATGCTGCCGATCGCCGCGCGGGCCGAGCGCCGGGCCGCCCCAAGCCGGCTGTCGCCGAGGCGATCGTCCGTCCACCGGACGGCCGTTCGTCCACGGCGACTCCCCTCGGGGGACGGAGCGCCGTACGCGGCGCGGGAGGGGTTGTCATGATGCGGGCCGAGCGCCGGGCCGCCCCAAGCCGGCTGTCGCCGAGGCGATCGTCCGTCCCCCGGACGGCCGCTCGTCCACGGCGACTCCCCTCGGGGGACGGAGTGCCGTACGCGGCACGGGAGGGGTCGTCATGAGACATTTCACCCGCCTCGCCTTCATCCTGTGGACGCTGCTGCGGTTCGGCGTCGACGAGATCGCGCTCGGCCGCGTGCGCCAGCCCTGGCTGCGCGCCATCGCGCGCATCGTCTCGATCGGCCGCAGCTACGACGAGCCGCGCGGCGCGCGCCTGCGCCAGGCGCTCGAGCGGCTGGGGCCCATCTTCATCAAGTTCGGCCAGGTGCTGTCGACGCGGCGCGACCTGCTGCCGGCCGACATCGCCGACGAGCTCGCGCGGCTGCAGGACCGCGTCCCGCCCTTCGACGGCGCCGCGGCGCGGCTGCTGGTCGAGACGGCGCTGCTGTCCGAGCTCGGCCGCCACTTCGACGACGTCTTCGAGACCTTCGACAACACGCCCGTGGCCAGCGCCTCGGTCGCGCAAGTGCATTTCGCGACCGTCAAGGGCGGGCGCGAGGTCGCGGTCAAGGTGCTGCGGCCCAACGTGCTGCGCGCGATCGAGAGCGACCTCGCGATCCTGCACACCGTCGCGCGCCTGGTCGAGCGCGTGAGCGTCGACGGCAAGCGCCTGCGCCCGCGCGACGTGGTCGCGGAGTTCGACGTCTACCTGCACGACGAGCTCGACCTGATCCGCGAGGCCGCCAACGCCGCGCAGCTGCGCCGCAACATGGACGGCCTTGACCTCGTGCTCGTGCCGGAGATGCTGTGGGATTACTGCACCTCGCGCGTCATGGTGATGGAGCGCATGAAGGGCGTGCCCATCAGCCAGGTGCAGCGGCTGCGCGAGGCCGGGGTGGACATCAGGAAGCTCGCGCGCGACGGCGTCACGATCTTCTTCACGCAGGTCTTCCGCGACGGCTTCTTCCACGCCGACATGCACCCGGGCAACATTCAGGTGAGCCTGGAGCCCGGCACCTTCGGGCGCTACATCGCGCTCGACTTCGGCATCATCGGCACGCTCACCGAGTCCGACAAGGACTACCTGGCGCAGAACTTCATCGCCTTCTTCCGCCGCGACTACAAGCGCGTCGCCGAGCTGCACATCGAGAGCGGCTGGGTGCCGCCCGACACCCGGCTGGAGTCGCTCGAGAGCGCGGTGCGCGCGGTCTGCGAGCCGCACTTCGACCGGCCGCTGAAGGACATCTCGCTGGGCCAGGTGCTGCTGCGGCTGTTTCAGACCTCGCGCCGCTTCAACGTCGAGATCCAGCCGCAGCTCGTGCTGCTGCAGAAGACGCTGCTCAACGTCGAGGGCCTCGGCCGCCAGCTCGACCCCGAGCTCGATCTCTGGAGCACCGCCCAGCCCTTCCTCGAGCGCTGGATGCACCAGCAGGTCGGATGGCGCGGCTTCCTGGACCGCCTGCGCGACGAGGCGCCGCGCTACGCCCACTACTTCCCCGAGCTGCCGCGGCTCGTGCACCAGGCGCTCGGCAAGGTCGTGCGCCGCGTCGAGGACGAGCTCGTGCCGGCGCCCGCCGCGCTGGTGGGCGAGTTGCTGCGCGAGCAGCGCCGCACCAACCGGCTGCTGCAGGCCCTGTTGTACATGGCGATCGGGTTCGGCGCGGCGGTGGTCGTCCTGCGGTTCGCCGGCCACGCCTGACCGGCGCCGGGGGCGCGTTTCGGGTCGAGCCGGCCTTGTAGCGTGACGAAAAGCCCCCAATTTCGCGATCCGCGCCCGCGCGCGGCCGGGCTTGCACCGCCGCGACATCCGGGCATCCTATAATTTCCGGTTTCCAACGAGAGTTCAGTCATGCCGATCTACGCGTATCGCTGCGCAGCGTGCGGCCATTCGCGCGATGTGCTCCAGAAGATGTCGGACGCCCCGCTCACGGTGTGCCCGGCGTGCGGTGCCGAGCAGTTCCAGAAGCAGGTGACCGCGGCCGGCTTCCAGCTCAAGGGCTCGGGCTGGTACGTGAC
>DASVLN010000444.1:0-3816 GCA_036384855.1 Burkholderiaceae bacterium
GTGCTCGCGCGCGCCCTGCTCGCGGGCGCGTCGGGCCAGCTGCGCAATCGCGCGACCACCGCGGGCAACCTGCTGCAGCGCACGCGCTGCCCCTACTTCTACGACACCGACCAGCCCTGCAACAAGCGCCGCCCGGGCAGCGGTTGCGGCGCGCTCGACGGCGTGAGCCGCGACCATGCGGTGATCGGCGGCAGCGACGCCTGCATCGCGACGCATCCGAGCGACATGGCCGTGGCGATGCGCGTGCTGGACGCGACGGTCGAGACGGTGACGTCCGACGGCGCGACGCGGCGCATCCCGATCGCGCAGCTGCACCGCCTGCCCGGCGACACGCCGCAGGTCGAGCACGCCTTGGCGCACGGCGAGCTGATCACGGCGGTGACGCTGCCGCCGCCGGCCGGTGGCGTCCAGCTGTACCGCAAGGTGCGCGACCGCGCGTCGTACGCGTTCGCGCTGGTGTCGGTGGCCGCGATCGTGCAGCCGGACGGCACCGGCCGTGTCGCGTTCGGCGGCGTCGCCCACAAGCCGTGGCGCGTCGAGGCCGCGGAAGGCGCGCTGCCGCAGGGCGCGCAGGCGGTCGTGCAACGGGCGTTCGACGGCGCCCGGCCGACGCGCGACAACGCGTTCAAGCTCGTGCTCGCCGAGCGTGCGCTCGCCGCGACGCTCGCGCAGGCCAGGGGACAGTCATGAAGTTCGATACTCCCGCGGGTACCAACCCGATCGACGCGCTGCGCGTCGTCGGCCGCCCCACCCCGCGCGTCGAGGGTCCGCTCAAGACCACCGGCACCGCGGCCTATGCCTACGAGCATCACGACGTCGCGCCGGACGCGGCCTACGGCGTCGTCGTCGGCGCGGGCATCGCCAAGGGCCGCATCGCCGCGATCGACACCCGCGCCGCGCGCGCCGCGCCAGGCGTCCTGGCCATCGTCACGGCGGACAACGCCGGCAAGCTCGGCCAGGCCAAGCGCAACGCGGCCAAGCTGCTGGCGGGGCCGCAGGTCGACCACTACCACCAGGCGGTCGCCATCGTCGTGGCGGAGACCTTCGAGCAGGCGCGCGCCGCCGCCGCGCTGCTGCGGGTGGACGCCGAGCCCGCGCCGGGGCGCTTCGACCTTGCCGCCCTGCGCGGCGACGGCAAGCCGATCGAGGAGACGCCGATCACCGGCCCGTCGGACACGCATGTCGGCGACTTCGACCGCGCCTTCGCCGAGGCCCCCGTGCGGCTCGACGAGACCTACACGACGCCCGACCAGTCGCACGCGATGATGGAGCCGCATGCGACGATCGCCGCGTGGCACGGCGGCAAGCTGACGCTGTGGACGTCGACGCAGATGGTGGACTGGGACCGCACCGACCTTGCCAGGACGCTGGGCGTGGCCAAGGACGACGTGCGCATCGTGTCGCCGTACATCGGCGGCGGCTTCGGCGGCAAGCTGTTCCTGCGCGCGGACGCGCTGCTCGCGGCGCTGGCCGCGCGCGCGGCGCAGCGGCCGGTGAAGGTCGCGCTCGCGCGCCCGCTGATGATCAACAACACGACGCACCGGCCCGCGACGATCCAGCGCATCCGCATCGGGGCCGGCAGGGACGGCCGCATCACCGCGATCGCCCACGAGAGCTGGAGCGGCAACCAGCCCGGCGGATCGCCCGAGACCGCCGTCAACCAGACGCGCCTGCTGTACGCCGGCGCCAACCGCATGAGCGCGATGCGCCTTGTCGAGCTCGACCTGCCCGAGGGCAACTCGATGCGCGCGCCGGGCGAGGCGCCAGGGATGATGGCGCTCGAGATCGCGATCGACGAGATGGCCGAGCGCCTGGGGCTCGACCCGGTCGAGTTCCGCATCCTCAACGACACCCAGGTCGATCCCGAGAAGCCCCAGCGCCGCTTCTCGCAGCGTCGCCTGGTCGACTGCCTGCGCCTCGGCGCGGAACGCTTCGGCTGGCAGGCGCGCCAGGCCCGGCCGGCGCAGGTGCGCGACGGCCCCTGGCTCGTCGGGCTCGGCGTGGCGGCCGCGTTCCGCAACAACCTGCTGCAGAAGTCCGCCGCGCGCGTGCGCCTGGACGCGCGCGGGCGCGTGACCGTCGAGACCGACATGACGGACATCGGCACGGGCTCTTACACCATCATCGCCCAGACCGCGGCCGAGGCGATGGGCGTCGCGCTCGAGGCGGTCGACGTGCGGCTCGGCGACTCGGACTTCCCCGTCTCCTGCGGCTCGGGCGGCCAGTTCGGCGCGAGCAACTCCACCTCCGGCGTCTACGCGGCCTGCATGAAGCTGCGCGCGCAGGTCGCCGCGCGCGCGGGCCTCGACCCCGCGCAGGCCCTCTTCGAAGGCGGCCACGTGAGCGCGGGCGGGCGCTCGATGGCGCTCGCGCAGGCCGCGGGCGCGGAGGGGCTGGTCGCCGAGGATCGCATCGAGTACGGCGACCTCGACAAGCGCTACCAGCAGTCGACCTTCGGCGCCCACTTCGTGGAGGTGGCCGTCGATGCGCTCACGGGCGAGATCCGCGTGCGCCGCATGCTGGCCGTGTGCGCGGCCGGCCGCATCCTCAACCCGGTCTCGGCGCGCAGCCAGGTGATCGGCGCGATGACGATGGGCGTCGGCGCGGCGCTGAGCGAGGCGCTGCACGTCGACAAGCGGCGCGGCTTCTTCGTCAACCACGACCTCGCCAGCTACGAGGTGCCGGTGCACGCCGACATCCCGCACCTCGACGCCGTCTTCCTCGACGAGACCGACCCGATCGCCTCGCCGATGAAGGCCAAGGGCGTCGCCGAGCTGGGCATCTGCGGCGTCGCGGCCGCCGTCGCCAACGCGGTCCACAACGCGACCGGGGTGCGGGTGCGGGACTATCCGGTGACCCTGGACAAGCTCATCGCCGGGCTCCCGGCGCCGGCGTGACCGCAGGCCCCGCCCGACGGGCCGCCGGCGCCGGTCGCGCCCGACCGCGGGTTGCGCATTCGCAAGCCCGCCGGATGCCCGCGGTGCGAAAAGGGCGGCATGCCGTGCGAGCCGCTCCTTCCCGTGATCGTCGATGCCTCGCCATCGCTGGTCGCCCAGCCCGGCCTGCCACGCCGCGCCGGCGCGCGCGCATGCGACGCGACCCTACTTCCGCCGCACCACGACCGGCCGCCTGGTGAACGCGCGGCGCTCCCGGTCGGAGCGCTCCACGTGCCGGGCGATGTTCCCGCACACGAGGTCGCACAAGGCGTACACCGCCGGATCGGCGATGCGGTAGTAGACCGCCGTGCCGCGCCCTTCGCGTTCCAGGAAGCCATGCTGGGTCAGCAACGCCAGGTGGCGCGACACGTTGGCGGCGGTGCAGTCGCAGGCATGGGCGATCTCGCCCACGTTGCGCTCGCCGCCTCGCAGCAGGTTGAGGATCTGCAGCCGCGTGGGCTCGGACAGCGCCTGGAAGTACGCGGCCACTTGTTCGAGGGCCTCGGGAGGCAAGCCGTCCATCGGATACGTGCAGGAAGAGGTGCGGGGCTTCACATCATGCCTCAGCGGACATCGCCTTGCCGATTATGTGCTTGTTTGACTATTTAGCTGATTGCGCAAATAATAAAACATAACGACATCGACGACCACCCAGGGATCGCGGACCATGACCTTGCGCTTCGCCAACTCCGCCGCATCCGCCGTATCGGCACCCGCCGCCGCAGCGCTCGCGCTGGCCCTCGCGCTGCCCGCGCTCGGCGCGACGGCGCTGGCCACCGCCGTCGTCGAGAGCGACCGGCAGCCTGCGTCCCAGGCGTACGAGGGCGTGGTGCAGGCGGTGCGCCAGACCACCGTCGCCGCGCAGGTGCCCGGCGCGGTG
>DASVLN010000445.1:0-1694 GCA_036384855.1 Burkholderiaceae bacterium
GACCGCGCCGGCCGCCGCATCGGCCGCCTCCGGTACGGCGACCGGCGTGGCCGGCGCCGCCTCGGGCGTGCCCGGCCCGGCGATGCAGGCGTTCGAGTGGCCGCCGTCCACGCGGCTGACCTACACGCTCACCGGCCAGTACCGCGGCGGCCCGCTGTACGGCACCGCGGCGGTCGAATGGCGTCGCGACGGCGCGCACTACCAGGTGCAGTTCGACATCCACGTCTCGCCGTTCTTCGACCAGCACATGTTCAGCGACGGCCGCATCGCCGAGGACGGTCTGCGCCCCGCGCACTACGACGAGGCCTTCAAGGTGCCGGTCATGGAGCCGCGCCTGCGCCACATCGAGTTCGGCGACGACGAGGTCGTGCTGAACAACGGCAACCACGTGGCGCGGCTGCCGGGCACGCAGGACGGCGCGAGCCAGTTCGTGCAGTTCGTGTGGATGTTCGCCACGCACCCGCAGTGGCTGCGCCCCGGCAACGTCGTGGACATCCCGCTCGCGCTGCCGCACAGCCTGCGCCGCTGGCGCTACCAGGTGGTCGGCACCGAGCGCCTGGCGCTGAAGTTCGGCGACCTCGACGCCGTCCACCTGAAGCCGCTGCTGGACGGCCCCCGCCGCGCCAACGAGTACCCGTTCGAGATCTGGACCGCGCCCACGCTGCAGTACCTGCCGGTGCGCATCCACGTCCAGGTCGACGAGCAGAACTACGCCGACCTCTCGGTCGACCAGCTTCCCCTGCAGGCCGCCGAGCCGCCATCCGGCACGGCGTCCGGCGCCGCGGGCAACACCTCGCCCTGACGCCCTCGTACAGTCCCATCACCCCACGACCCCACCAGGAGACCGTCATGACCTACGAATGCATCCTCACCGAGACCGCCGGCGCCGGCGCGCTCAAGACCGGCGTCATCCGGCTGAACCGGCCCAAGCAGATGAACGCCCTCAGCGACCAGCTGATGGACGAGCTCGGCGACGCGCTGCTCGCCTTCGATCGCGACGACGGGATCGGCGCGATCGTCGTGACGGGCAACGAGCGCGCGTTCGCGGCCGGCGCCGACATCTCGACCATGGCCAGGTACGACTTCATGGACGCGTACCTGAAGGGCCACATCTCGCGCAACTGGGAGACGATGCGCCAGGTGCGCAAGCCGGTGATCGCGGCCGTCGCGGGCTTCGCGCTGGGCGGCGGCTGCGAGGTGGCGATGATGTGCGACATCGTGATCGCGGCGGACACCGCGAAGTTCGGCCAGCCCGAGATCAAGCTGGGCATCGTCCCCGGCGCGGGCGGCACGCAGCGCCTGCCGCGCGCCGTCGGCAAGGCCAAGGCGATGGACATGGTGCTCACCGGCCGCATGATGGACGCGGCGGAAGCGGAGCGCTCGGGCCTGGTCTCGCGCGTCGTGGCGGCCGACCAGCTGATGGCCGAGGCGCTCGCGATCGGCGAGCAGCTGTGCGGGCTGGGCATGCCCAGCGTGATGCTCGCCAAGGATGCGGTCAACCGCTCGTTCGAGACCGGCCTGACCGAGGGTATCGCCTACGAGCGCCGCGTCTTCCATTCGCTGTTCGGCACCGCCGACCAGCGCGAGGGCATGGACGCGTTCCTCGCCAAGCGCAAGCCCGAGTTCAAGCACCGCTGACAAGGCGCGGCGGGCCGCCGCGCGCGCCGCAGGCCGTGGACGCCTGCCTCGGCGCC
>DASVLN010000446.1:0-3207 GCA_036384855.1 Burkholderiaceae bacterium
CAGGCCGCCGCGCCGCAGGTCCGGACCCAGGCGCCCGGGTGGTTCCGCATGCCGCTGGGCGACTTCGAGGTCACCGCGCTGAGCGACGGCTTCTTCGACCTGCCGGTCGACAAGATCCTGAAGCAGCCCGCCGCCCGCACCGACGCCGCGCTGGCCAGGGCGTTCCTGAAGCTGCCGGTCGAGACCTCGGTCAACGGCTTCCTCGTCAACACGGGCTCGCGCCTGGTGCTGATCGACACCGGCACCGGCGGCCTCGAGGGCCCGACGGCCGGCTCGCTGGTGGCCAACCTGCGCGCGGCCGGCTATGCGCCGGAGCAGGTCGACGACGTCCTGATCACGCACGACCATGGCGACCACGCGGGCGGTCTCGCGCACGACGGCGCGGCGGTGTTCCCCAACGCGACGATCCACGTCGGCAAGGGCGACCTGACGCACTACACCGACGCCGCCGCCGGCGACAAGATCGCGTTCGCCGCGGCCGCGCCCTACGTCGCCGCGCACCGGCTGCAGCCGATCGAGGCCGACGGCGAGATCGTCCCCGGCATCCGCGCCTGGGGCACGCCGGGCCACACGCCCGGCCACACCAGCTACGTCGTCGAGAGCAAGGGCGAGCGCCTGATCGTCACGGGCGACCTGATCCACGTCGCGGCGGTGCAGATGGACGACCCGACCGTCACCGTGAGCTTCGATACCGACGAGCGCGCCGCCGAGTCGCAGCGCCTGAAGGTCTTCGGCCAGGCCGCGCGCGAGGGCACGTGGATCGCCGCCGCCCACCTGCAGTTCCCCGGCATCGGGCACCTGCGCGCCGACGGCAAGGGCTACCGCTTCGTGCCGGTGAACTACCTGCACGCGCGCTGAAGGGCGGCTCTCAGAGCTGGAACAGCGTGAAGCCGACGGCGACGCTGTTCTGGTGATGGTTGTAGTCCAGCAGCGTCTCGCCGTAGCCGGAGAACAGCTGCAGGTACCAGCGCAGGCCGTCCGGCTTCGCGGCGAAGACGGGATGCGTCCACACGTACTTCAGCGAGCCGCGGCTCCACGAGTCGAACGAGGTGCGCAAGGTCAGCTGGTGGGTGTCCGTGCCGGGGAACCAGTCGGCCTCGAGCTCGGTGGATCCGATGTAGCGAGTCAGGTCGCCGTTGTCGTTGACGCCGGACTCCGGCAGGCGCCAGAAGTGGCGCGCCTGCAGCGCGTAGTCGTCGTGCGTGAAGGCGGTGGCGAGGTCGGCGTAGTTCCAGCTGCGCGAGAGCGGGTCCGACAGGCCGTTGGACTCGTGCGCGATGCCGACCTGCGCGAGCCGCCAGCGCCAGCCCGCGAGCGTGCCCAGCCGCTGCGGTATGGGCACGACGTAGTCAGCCTCGGGCTTGTAGTCGCTGGCGCGAAAGGGGCGCGAGTCGTCGCCGTCCAGCACCTGCCAGAGCGACTGCTGCGTATACGCGAGCCACAGGTTGCCGTGGCCGACGAAGTCCTGCAGCACCTTCGCGCGCAGCGACACCTGCACCTCGGCCTCCACGTCGCGGTAGCCGGGAAAGCCGCCGCCCTCGGGATGCGAGGGGCTGTGCGGCGCGCGGTTGACGCTGGAGCTGAAGTGCGCGGTCACGAAGTTCGGCTGGTAGGTGCGCACGACGAAGGTGTCGCGGCCGTCTCCGGGGTCGAGTTCCCAGAAGCGCTCGAGGTAGTCCCCTGCCGCGAGCCCGCGGCCGCTCGCGCTGGGCGCGACCTCGGCGAGCGTCGCCGCCCCGTTGCGCACGGGCAGCTCCGGCGCCGAGGCCGCCGCGGGCACGGAGGGCGCGGCGGCTTTCGCGCCGAACAGGCCGTCGTAGCAGGCCAGGCGCGCGGCGTCGTCGCGCAGTGCGGCGCAGCGCGCGGGATCCTGCGCGCTCGCGAGGAGCGGAACGGCGGCGGCGAGGGCAGCGATCAAGGGCGTTGCGCGCATGGAAGGGGCCGGCAGTGGAGCGGACGGGTGGAGGGCCGGCACGCACGCGCAGTCATGCGTGGCGCCGTATGCGGGGCGTGCCGAGGCAAGGCACATGCCCGGCCGTCCGCTGCGCGCCGGCCTTCACGAGGCCGTCACGAACCCGTACGATCGTGGGCCGCTCGCTGCTGTCCAGCGCCATTCCCGCCGCCCACGCCCCGCATGCACATCCAGTACGGCTCCGACCCCAACGGCCTCATCTGCGGCTACCTGTTCCGCGGCGGCGCGGCGGGCGAGCCCATCGGTCTCGAGGGCGCGCGCGCGTGGCTGCGCGAGACGGAAGGCAAGGAGACGACCGGCGACTTCGTCTGGCTGCACTTCGACCTCACCGACGCCGGCGCCGAGCGCTGGCTCGCCGAGCAGGCGGAGATCGCGCCGGCCTTCTTCGACGCGCTGCACGAGGGCTCGCGTTCGACGCGCATCGAGGACGCGCACGACACGCTGGTGGCCGTCGTCAACGACGTCGCCTTCGAGTTCGCGTTCGATCCTTCCGAGATCGCGACGCTGTGGGTCAACGTCGGCGCGCGCATCGCGGTGACGGCACGCGCGCATCCGCTGCGCTCGATCGACCGCCTGCGCCGCGCCGTCAAGGAGCGCGGCGTAGGCTTCCGCTCGCCGATCGTCTTCCTCAACCGCCTGCTGCACGACCAGGGCGACGTCCTCGTGCACATCGTGCGCAAGGCGACGCTGCAGGTCGACGACGTCGAGGACAAGCTGCTGGTCGGCCGCCTCGGCTCCAAGCGCGAGGACCTCGGCCGCCTGCGCCGCGTGCTGGTGCGGCTGCAGCGGCTGCTCGCGCCCGAGCCCGGCGCGCTGTTCCGCCTGCTGCGGCTGCCGCCGCCGTGGATCGGGGAGCGCGACCTTGACGAGTTGCGGCAGGCCACCGAGGAGTTCTCCCTCGTGCTGCGCGACCTCGCCGCGCTGCAGGAGCGCATCAAGCTGCTGCAGGACGAGATCGCGGCGCAGGTCGGCGAGCACACCAATTCGAGCGTGTTCACGCTGACCGTCGTGACCGTGCTCGCGCTGCCGATCAACCTCGTCGCCGGCCTGCTCGGGATGAACGTCGGCGGTATCCCGCTGTCGCAGGACCCGCACGGCTTCCTCTGGGTCGCCGCGATCGTCGGGACGGTGACGCTGGTGGCGGGCTGGCTCGCGTTCCGGCATCGCGAGTAGCGTCCCGGCCCCGGCGGCCCCGGCGGCCCCGGCGGCCCCGGCGGCCCCGGCGGCCCCGGCGG
>DASVLN010000447.1:0-3555 GCA_036384855.1 Burkholderiaceae bacterium
CGCCCAGCGCAGCGCGCGCCCGGACGACGGCGCCGGCGCGTCGTCGACCGCGTCGGGCGGCACCGCCGCGGCGTCGAACTGCGATTCGTCGACCGCGAGCTCGCCGCGATCGAACTGCGCGACCAGCCGCCGAGCGTCCTCGGCGGCGGACTCGGGCACCATCACCCGCACGCCGCCGAGCGCGACCGTCCACAGCGTGTCGGTCTGGATGGTCTGCACGTCGCCCAGCGTCGTCGGGATGCCGTGGGCCTCGAGGCAGCCGCGCAGCAGCTCGGCCTCGAGCGTATTGAACCGATGGCTGACGACCACCGGCTCCGAGGACGGCGACACGGGCTCGTCGCGCGGCACCGCCGCGTCCGCGGAGGCGAGGGGCAGGGCGGCGGACGGCGCGGCGGGCATGCGGCCACTGTACGCGACCGCGCGCGGCGTGTCGCTCAGCGCTCGACCTTGCCCGCCGCCACCAGCGCCGCCCACTCGCCGTCGTCGTAGAAGCGCGAGCGCGTCAGGAAGCGCAAGCCCTCCGGCCCCTTGAGCGAGAACATGCCGCCGCGGCCCGGCACGACGTCGATGACCAGCTGCGTGTGGCACCAGTACTCGTACTGCGACTCGCCGATGTAGAACGGCGCGCCGCCGATCTCGCCGAGCAGCCGGTCGGCGTCGCCGACCAGGAACTCGCCGAGCGGATAGCACATCGGCGCGCTGCCGTCGCAGCAGCCGCCGGACTGGTGGAACATCAGCGCGCCATGCTTGCCGCGCAGGCGTTCGATCAGCGCCAGCGCGGCGTCGGTGGCCACGACCTGGTGCACGGTTTCAGTCGCATCGATCATGGCGTGGTCCTCTTGCCGGCGCTGCCGCTCATCCGCCCCGAGGGCTCAAAAGAACCCGAGCGCCTTGTCGCTGTAGGACACCAGCAGGTTCTTCGTCTGCTGGTAGTGGTCGAGCATCATCTTGTGGTTCTCGCGCCCGATGCCGGACTGCTTGTAGCCGCCGAAGGCCGCGTGCGCGGGATAGGCGTGGTAGCAGTTCGTCCACACCCGGCCGGCCTGGATGCCGCGACCCATGCGGAAGGCGGTGTTCATGTCGCGCGACCACACGCCCGCGCCGAGGCCGTACAGCGTGTCGTTGGCGATCGCCAGCGCGTCCTCCTCGTCCTTGAAGGTCGTCACCGAGACCACCGGCCCGAAGATCTCCTCCTGGAAGATGCGCATGCGGTTGTGGCCCTTGAACACCGTGGGCTTGACGTAGTAGCCGCCTTCGAGGTCGTCCTTGAGCATGTTGCGCTCGCCGCCGATCAGGCACTGCGCGCCTTCCTGCCTGCCCAGGTCGAGGTAGCTCAGGATCTTCTCGAGCTGCTCGCTGGAGGCCTGCGCGCCGATCATCGTCGACTTGTCCAGCGGATTGCCCTGCTTGATCGCGGCCACGCGCTTGATCGCGCGCTCCATGAAGCGGTCGTAGATCGACTCCTGCACCAGCGCGCGCGACGGGCAGGTGCAGACCTCGCCCTGGTTCAGCGCGAACATCGCGAAGCCCTCGAGCGCCTTGTCGAAGAACGCGTCGTCCTTCGCGCACACGTCCTCGAAGAAGATGTTGGGCGACTTGCCGCCGAGCTCCAGCGTGACCGGGATCAGGTTCTGGCTCGCGTACTGCATGATCAGCCGCCCGGTCGTGGTCTCGCCGGTGAACGCGATCTTGGCGATGCGCCTGCTCGAGGCGAGCGGCTTGCCCGCCTCCAGGCCGAAGCCGTTGACGACGTTGACGACGCCCTTGGGCAGCAGGTCGGCGACGAGCTCCATCAGCACGAGGATGGACGCGGGCGTCTGCTCCGCGGGCTTGATCACCACGCAGTTGCCGGCCGCGAGCGCGGGCGCGAGCTTCCACACCGCCATCAGGATCGGGAAGTTCCACGGGATGATCTGGCCGACCACGCCCAGCGGCTCGTGGAAATGGTAGGCGACGGTGGTCTCGTCGATCTCGCTGATGCCGCCTTCCTGGGCGCGCACCGCGCCGGCGAAGTAGCGGAAGTGGTCGATCGCCAGCGGGATGTCGGCGGCCATCGTCTCGCGGATCGGCTTGCCGTTGTCCCAGGTCTCCGCGGTCGCGAGCAGCTCCAGGTTCTGCTCCATCCGGTCGGCGATGCGGTTGAGGAGATTGGCGCGCTCGGCCGGCGACGTCCGGCCCCAGGCGGACTTGGCGGCGTGCGCGGCGTCGAGCGCGGCCTCGATGTCCTCGGCGCCCGAGCGCGGGATCTCGCAGAACGCGCGGCCGGTGACCGGCGTGACGTTCTCGAAGTAGTCGCCCTTGAGCGGCGCCGTCCATTCGCCGCCGATGTAGTTGCCGTAGCGCTTCTTGAAATCCACGGCGAAGCCGACGCGGCCGGGTTCCAGCATGTCCATGGTTGTCTCCTGCGTTGAGTGACTTCCGGCGAAGGATCTGCCGCGTGGGCCCGCGAGGCGCGGCGCGCCGCGGCGGACGCTGCCGTGAGCGGACGATGCGAGCGGGCCGGCGGCCTGTCAAGGCCAGGGGCAAGCGTCCCGCGCGCGGGGGTTCACAATGCGGCTCCCGGCTCATCCATGGTCGGGACCACGCCGTGATCCGCCTCCTGCTCTTCGTCCTCGCCGCCGCCGCGCTCGCCTATGCCGCCGCCTGCGCCGGCCTGTACGCGTGGCAGCGCCAGCTCATGTATTTCCCGCCGCCGCAGCGCACCGTCGCCACGCGGCAGGTGGACAGCTTCCGTCGCGACGGTGTCCTGCTGCAACTGAGCGTGCGTCCGCACCCGGGCCGCGGTGCGCTGCTCTATTTCGGCGGCAACGCGGAGGACGTGTCGGCCAGCCTCGCCCCGCTGGCGGCCGCGTTCCCCGACCGCGAGGTCGTCGCGCTGCACTACCGCGGCTACGGCGGCAGCGAGGGCCACCCCACCGAGGCCGCGAACGCGGCCGACGCGCTGGCGCTGTTCGACCGGGTGCACGCGCTGCATCCGGACGTCATCCTGATGGGCCGCAGCCTGGGCAGCGGGATCGCCACCCGGCTCGCGGCGGCGCGGCCGGCATCGGGGCTGGTGCTCGTCACGCCCTACGACAGCCTGCTCGCGCTCGCCCAGGCCGAGTTCCCGTGGTTTCCCGTGCGCTGGCTGCTGCTCGACCGCTACGAGACCTGGCGCTACGTGCCCGCGGTGAAGGCGCCGGTGCTGATCCTGCGCGCGGGCCAGGACGAGGTCATCCCCGCCGCCAGCACCGAACGCCTGGCCGCGCGCTTCCCGCCCGGTCGGGCGCGCACGGTGGTGCTGCCGCGCGCCGGCCACAACAACGTCGCGGACGATCCGCTGTACGTGCAGTCGCTGCAGGCCTTCGACCGCGCGCTGATCCCGCTCGCCACGGAGCGCGAGCGATGACGGCGCCGGCGCTGCACGCGGCCTTCCTGCGCAACGTCAACCTCGGCCGGCCGGGCTCGCCCACGCGCGTGCAGTTCGAGGCCGCCTTCCTCGAGGCCGGCGCGGCGAGCGCCACGTCCTTCCTCGTCAACGGCACGCTGGTCTTCGCGGCGCCGGCGGGCATGCGC
>DASVLN010000448.1:0-4200 GCA_036384855.1 Burkholderiaceae bacterium
AACCGCGCATTGTAGGCGGCCCGGCGGCGGCGCCCGGCCGCGCCTCAGTGGCGCTGCGACCGCACCGCCCTGATGCGCCGCTGCAACGCCTCGGCGTCGGCGGCCTCGGGCGTGTGGTCGAGGTACAGGCCCCAGTCGAACGCGGCCTCCTCGGCGCGGCCGAGGCCCTCGAGGATGTCGCCGCGCAGGCGGTAGGTGTCCCAGTCCTCGGGCTCGAGCACCACCTGGCGGTCGAGGACGGCCAGCAGGCGCGGCAGGTCGCCGCGGCCCTGGTGGATCTGCTGCAGGTTGCGAAGCATGCGGCCGATGATGTCGCGCGGCCCCGCGGCCTGCAGGAACAGGCCGAGCGGCACGTCGAAGGCGGCGCGCATCGCGCTCGCCTGGCGGACGAGGTCGAGCCGCTCCTCCAGGTCGGCGCGCGACAGCGACTGCCCGGTGAACGGATCGAGGATCACCTCGCCCTGCGCCAGCCGCAGCTTGACCAGGAAATGCCCCGGGAAGGACACGCCCTCCGCGCGCAGGCCGACCTGGCCCGCGATCTCCATGTAGAGCAGCGCCAGCGTGATGGGGATGCCGCGCCGGCGGGCGAGCACCTCCGGCAGGTAGCTGTTGGCGGGGTCGTGGTAGTCGTTGACGTTGCCGGCGAAGCCGAGCTCGTCGAAGAAGTAGCAGTTGAGGGTGCGGATGCGGTGCAGCGCCGGCGCGTCGGCGGCCAGGCGCTGCTTCAGGCGCAGCGCGAGGGCGTCGATCTCGGCCAGCACGGCCTCGACGTCGAGCTCGGGCACCTCGTCCTGGGCGATGGCGATCGCGGCCTCGAGCAGCGGGAACTGGTCGTCGTCGGCGACCAGCGTGCTGAAGTACTCCAGCGCGCTCGGGACGCCGAAGCGGGGCACGGGCGGACCGCCGCCGCCACGACGGGAGCGCGACGGGCGCGGGGAGCTCGGAACGGAGGCCATGCGAACCAGTGTAGACCCGCCGGCGACGCCATGCATGCGGTCGCGCAGGGGGCTTTCCCGGCGGACGCGCGGGACGAGGCGGGGTCGGCCGCGCGTCGGACGCTTCTCAGGCCTTGCGGGCGAAGGACTTCAGGTTGATCCCCAGCGCCAGCAGCACCGTGAAGTAGAGGGCCGCGACCCCGCCGAGCACGCCGGCCATCTTCGCCGCCCGCAGCAGCGGATGGCTGCGGTCGAGCCAGTCGATGGCATGCGCGGCCCAGTACAGCCCGGCGCCGAGCGCCGCGGCGGCCACCAGCGCCCGCGCGACGAACGCCGGCCAGCCGGGCTGCGGCTTGTACACGCCGCGCCGCACGAGGCCGGTCAGCAGCCAGCTCGCGTTGATCGTCGCGCCCAGCCCGATCGACAGCGCCAGGCCGCCGACGCCCAGCCACGGCACGAACACCGCGTTCATCAGCTGCGTGCACACGAGCACCGCGACGGCGATGCGCACCGGCGTGCGCGTGTCCATCTGGGCGAAGTAGCCGGGCGCGAGCACCTTGACGCTCACGATGCCCAGCAGCCCGAGGCCGTAGCCGCGCAGGGGCTGCACGGTGCGCAGCACGTCGGCGTCGGTGAAGTGGCCGTAGTGGAACAGCACCGAGATCAGCGGCTCCGCGAAGACCAGCAGGGCCACCGCGCACGGCAGCGTCTGCAGCAGCACGAGGCGCAGGCCCCAGTCGATCATGCCGGAGTAGCCGTCGTGGTCGCCGCGCGCGCGCGCCGCCGACAGCTGCGGGATCAGCACCACGCCCAGCGCGACGCCCAGCAGGCCGGTCGGGAACTCCATCAGCCGGTCGGCGTAGGTGAGCCAGGACACCGCGCCCGCGCCCAGGTGCGACGCGAGCTGCGTGTTGATCAGGAGCGACACCTGCGCGACCGAGACGCCCAGCAGCGCCGGCGACATCTGCTTGAGCACCCGGTGCACGCCCGGGTGGTGCCAGGCCTCGCGCAGGCCGCGCCAGGTCACGCGCACCCGCGGCAGGAAGCCGATGGCCATCAGCGCCGGGATCTGGATGCCGGCCTGCAGGACGCCGCCCAGCAGCACGCCGAACGCGAGGGAGTACACCCCTGGGTATCCATGCGCCTCGATGGTGGAGGTGAACGTCCAGGCCACGAACACCGACGAGACGTTGAGCAGGACGGGCGTGGCCGCGGGGATCGCGAACCGGCCCCAGGTGTTGAGCACGCCGGCAGACAGCGCCACCATCGACATGAAGCCGATGTAGGGGAACATCAGCCGCGTCATGACGACGGCGGTGTCGAAGCGCTTCAGGCCCGAGGCCATCGCCCACACGATCGCGGGCGCGCCGACGATGCCGACCACGCAGGTGGCCACGAGCGTCCAGGCCAGCACGGTGGCGACCGCGTCGACGAGGCGGTGCGTCGTCTCGTCGCCCTCGGACGCGCGCGTGTTGGCCAGCAAAGGCACGAAGGCCTGCGAGAACGCGCCCTCGGCGAACAGCCGGCGCAGCAGGTTGGGGATGCGGAACGCGACGTTGTAGGCGTCGGTGGCGGCACTGGCGCCGAACAGCGCCGCGATCAGCTGGTCGCGGACGAGCCCCGTGACGCGCGAGCCCAGCGTGAGCAGCGAAACCGTCGAGGCGGCCTTGAGGAGGTTCATGGATGCCGCGGCGGCTCCGGTTTCCTGGAACGCGTTCCAGGCGGCGGCGCACCGGGTGGGTGGACAGGGGCGCGATTATAGGAAGTCCGCGTGCCCCCCCCCGCGGCGGCGCGATCCGGAGGCGAAAGGTCGGCCAATCCCCTTTTTCGGAGAACCAGGTCGGTGGCAACCCTTACAATGTCGCCAGCCGCTTCGAGTTCCAGTCCAGCAGCGGTCGTCGTCCCTCGACGCAACCCTCGACAACACTCCGGTCTCGGCCTCCACGACTGGTGCCCGCATGAACCAGGCCTTCGCGAGAAGGCGCGCGGCGCAGCAGGCCGAATCCGCGAACCCGGCTCCCGCCGGGACTGACCAAGAATCCATGAACTTCGACGAACTCGGCCTGGCCGCGCCCATCCTGCGTGCGGTCCACGAGGCCGGCTACACGACCCCGACCCCGATCCAGCTCCAGGCCATCCCGGCCGTCCTGAAGGGCGGCGACCTGCTCGCCGGCGCGCAGACCGGCACCGGCAAGACCGCCGGCTTCACGCTGCCGATGCTGCACCGCCTGCTCGCCGCGGGCCCGAAGAAGGACGCCCGCGGCCGCCCGGCGATCCGCGCGCTCGTCCTCACGCCGACGCGCGAGCTCGCCGCGCAGGTCGAGGAGAGCGTGCGCACCTACGGCAAGCACACCGGCCTCACGAGCATGGTGATGTTCGGCGGCGTGGGCATGCAGCCGCAGGTCGACCGCCTGCGCAAGGGCGTCGACATCCTCGTGGCCACGCCCGGCCGCCTGCTCGACCACCACCAGCAGAAGACGCTGGACCTGTCGCACGTGGAGATCTTCGTCCTCGACGAGGCCGACCGCATGCTGGACATGGGCTTCATCCACGACATCAAGAAGGTGCTCGCGGTGCTGCCGGCGAAGAAGCAGAGCCTGCTGTTCTCGGCCACCTTCAGCGACGAGATCAAGGCCTTGGCCGATCGCCTGCTGGACAACCCGGGCCTGATCGAGGTCGCGCGCCGCAACCAGACCAACGAGATGATCGAGCAGGCCGTGCACCCGGTCTCGCGCGACCGCAAGAAGCAGCTGCTGTCCCACCTGATCAAGCAGGGCGACTGGCACCAGGTGCTCGTGTTCACGCGCATGAAGCACGGCGCCAACCGCCTGGCCGAGTTCCTGAACGACGACGGCATCACGGCGATGGCGATCCACGGCAACAAGAGCCAGACCGCCCGCACGCGCGCGCTGGCCGAGTTCAAGGCCGGCACGCTGCAGGTGCTGGTGGCCACCGACATCGCCGCGCGCGGCATCGACATCGACCAGCTGCCGCACGTCGTCAACTTCGAGCTGCCCAACGTGCCCGAGGACTACGTGCACCGCATCGGCCGCACCGGCCGCGCCGGCGCGCAGGGCCGCGCGGTCTCGCTCGTGTGCGTGGACGAGGACCTTTTCCTGCGCGACATCGAGAAGCTGATCAAGCGCCAGATCCCCAAGGAAGTCGTCGCCGGCTTCGAGCCCGACCCGAACGAGCGCGCCGAGCCCATCGTCCTCGGCCGCACCACCATCGGCGTGCGCGGCTCCTCGTCCGGCCGAGGCGGCCG
>DASVLN010000449.1:0-3370 GCA_036384855.1 Burkholderiaceae bacterium
CGACATCGCCGACGTCGACCCGCTCGCCCCGCGCTACAAGGAATGGGACGCCCGCGCCGCGCAGTACCAGGCGCAGGCGCGGCCGGTCGCCGCGACGCTGCCCCTGGGCGGCGACCGCCTCGGCCGCGACGTGCTCGCCAAGGCGCTCAAGGGCACGCAGATCTCGGTCTCGGTGGGCGTGCTCGCCGCGATCGTCGCGACGCTCGTGGGCGCCACGCTCGGCGCGGTCGCGGGCTTCTTCGGCGGCTGGGCCGGCGACGTCATCGAGTGGGGCTACAACGTCGTCACCGCGGTGCCCGACATCCTGCTGTTCTTCGCGTTCGCGGCGGTGTTCGGGCGGGGGATCTCGACGCTCGTGCTGATCCTCGGCCTCACCGGCTGGACGAGCCCCTACCGCCAGGTGCGCGCGGAGTTCCTCAAGCACGCGCGCCGCGACTACGTGCGCGCCGCCGAGGCGATCGGCGCGAGCGCCGGCGCGCACATGTTCCGCCACATCCTGCCCAACGCGAGCCACGTGATCCTCGTGCGGATGTCGCTGCTGGTCGTGGGCTTCATCAAGATCGAGGTGATCCTGTCGTACCTCGGCCTGGGCGTGGCCACCGACCAGGTGAGCTGGGGCACGATGCTCGCCGAGGCGCAGAGCGACCTGATCCTCGGCCACTGGTGGCAGCTCGCCGCGGCGACGGTGTTCATGGCGGTGTTCGTGACCGCGTTCTCGCTGATGGCCGACGCCTGGCGCGACGCGCTCGATCCGAAGCTGCGGGGGACGCTCCAATGAGGACGCCGCTGCTGAAGGTCGAGGACCTGCGCGTCGCGTTCCGCCTGCACGACGCCGACGGCCGCGCGCGCCGCGTCGAGGCCGTGGGCCGCGGCGCGCAGGGCGTGAGCTTCGACGTGCCGGAGAACACGACCGTCGCGCTGGTGGGCGAGTCGGGCTCGGGCAAGAGCGTGACGGCGATGGCCGTGGTGCAGCTGCTGCCGCGCAACGCCGAGTGCGCGGGCCGCGTGCTGTGGGACGGCGACGACCTGCTCGCGGCGCCGCGCGCGCGCATGCAGCGCCTGCGCGGGCGCGAGATCGCATGCGTGTTCCAGGATCCGGTGTCCTCGCTGAACCCGGTCGCGACGATCGGGGCGCAGATCGCCGAGCCGCTGGTCAAGCACCTGGGCCTCGGCCGCGCCGCCGCGCGCCAGCGCGCCGAGGAGCTGCTCGCCGAGGTCGGCATTCCCGAGGCACGGCGCCGCCTCGACACCTTCCCCCACCAGCTCTCGGGCGGCCAGCAGCAGCGCGTGATGATCGCGATGGCGCTCGCCTGCGAGCCGCGGCTGCTGATCGCCGACGAGCCCACCACCGCGCTGGACGTGACGATCCAGCGCCAGATCCTCGACCTGCTCGCCCGCGTGCGCGAGCAGCGCGGGCTGTCGATGCTGTTCATCAGCCACGACCTCGGCGTCGTCGGCGAGATCGCGCAGCAGATCGTCGTGATGCGCGCGGGCACCGTGCGCGAGTCGGGCTCGGCCGACGCGCTGTTCGACGCGCCGCGCGACGCCTACACCCGCGCGCTGCTCGCCTGCCGGCCGCGGCTGGACGAGCGCCCGCGCCGCCTCGCGGTCGTCGACGCCGTGCCCGATCCGCGCGACGCGCAGCCGGCGGTGCCGCGCTCGCGCGACGCCGATCTCGACGACCCGGTCGTGCTGCAGGTCGACCGCCTCAGCAAGTCGTTCTGGATCCGCACGGGCGTCCTGCGCCGCAGCGAGTTCCGCGCGGTGCACGACGTGAGCCTCACGCTGCGCCGCGGCCATACGCTGGGCGTGGTCGGCGAGTCGGGCTCGGGCAAGTCGACGATGGGCCTGACGCTGCTGCGCCTGCACGACGCCAGCAGCGGCCCGCTGGCCGGGCGCGTGCTGTTCCACGGCCACGACCTGCTCGCGCTCGCGCCGGCCGACCGGCTCGCGATGCGGCGCCGCATCCAGATCGTGTTCCAGAACCCGTACGAGGCGCTGAACCCGCGCTTCACGATCGGGCAGACGCTGGTCGAGCCGATGGCGATCCACCGCATCGGCGCCTCGCCCGCCGAACGGCTCGCGAAGGCGCGCGACTGGCTCGTGCGCGTGGGCCTGGATGCCGACGCCCTGCACCGCTATCCCCACGAGTTCTCGGGCGGCCAGCGCCAGCGCATCGCGATCGCGCGCAGCCTGACCCTGTCGCCGGACGTGCTGGTCCTGGACGAGGCGGTCTCGGCGCTCGACGTCTCCGTCCAGGCCCAGGTGCTGAACCTGTTGAAGGACCTGCAGGACGAGCTGGGCCTCGCCTACCTGTTCATCAGCCACGACTTCGCGGTCGTGCGCTTCATGGCCGACGACGTGCTCGTGATGAAGGACGGCCGCGTCGTCGAGCACCGTCCCACCGAGGCGCTGCTCGCGCAGCCGCAGGACGCCTACACGCGCCGCCTCATCGGCGCCGTGCCCAGCGGTCGTCCGGCGCGCGCGGCGACGGCCTGATCACTGCTGCGAGGCGACGGAGAACGACCAGGTCGAGGTCGCCAGCGCGCGTCCGCCCGCGACGGTGGCGCGCAGCGTCGCGGTGTAGCGGCCCGCGGGCAGCGGGCTCGTCGGCACGAGCACGACGAAGCCGGAGTCGGCGTCGATGTTCGGATCCGCGTTCACGTCGGGGCCGCTGATGCCCGAGCCGGCCAGGATCACCGCCGGCACCGCGGCGCCGCTCGCGTTCGTGAGCGTGAACGCGGAGACCGTCGCGGCGTGCGAGACGAGGAAGTCCTGGTTGCGCAGGCCGGCGAGGATCGGCGTGCCCGCGGTCGGGGACGGCAGCAGCGAGACCGGGGCGCGCGGGCTCTCGTTGGCGACGCGGAAGGTGCCGCTCGCCACGGTCTGGCCGGCGTAGGGATAGGTCACGACCGCGCCGGAGGGCGGGATCTGCCGCGCGCCGTCCGTCAGCGGCTTGGCCATGTCGATCGTGCACATGCCCGCGGTCGCGCCGCTGCCGAAGGCGATGCCGACGTCGGTCTCGTGGCCGAGCATGTCGATCGCATGGTAGATCGTGTCGAGCAGGTCGCCCACGCAGTCGGTGGTGGCGGAGCTGGAGCCGATGTCGCCGATCACCTCGCCCGCGAACGAGAACGCGTAGCCGGCCGCGGTCATGCGCGTGAACGGCGTCGTGCCCGTGTAGCCGGGCAGGCCCGGGGTCTCGTCGTGCGGCGAGCCGGCGCTGCCGTAGCCGTTGAGCCCGAGGTAGGCCACGTGGTCGCCGGTGGTCGTGTCGAGCGCCGCGTCCTGCGCCAGCAGGCCCGCGCCGGCGCCCTGGCGGGCGGCGTTGAGCTCGTCGAAGGCGCCGCGGCGGCGGGCGTCCGGATAG
>DASVLN010000450.1:0-1866 GCA_036384855.1 Burkholderiaceae bacterium
CACGGGCACGGGCACGGGCGCGGGCGCGACCGGGGGTACCGGCGGGGCCACCGGCGACACGGGCGGCACCGGTGGCGCCTGGATCGAAGTCGACGCCGCGACCGCCGCGGCGGCGGCGGCCATCATCTCGGCGAGCTTCTCGGGCGGCAGCATCAGCGTGGATTCGCCGTCGTCCTCCTCGTGCGCGGGCACGGGCGCCGGCGCGGGGGCGTGGGTCTCGTCGTTCCGGCGGGGATGCCCCGGGCGGTCTGCGTCGTCGGTCAAAGTCGTCTCCGTCTTTCAAGAAGGCCACCGGACGTCGAGCTCATCCGTGCGGCAGCCCGGCAGTTGGCGTGCCAGCTCATGAGGACAGCCGGACGAAGGCGTCCTCGAGGTGGCGAGCATAGGCCGGCGTGTCGAACAGCGGTGAAGTGTCGCGCCGTCGCGCCAGCGTCTCGCGCAGGCGCGCCAGCGCGGCGCGGTCGCGGGCGAGCGCGATGGCGCGCGCCACGTAGTCGTCCTCGCCCGTGGCGAGCAGCTCGTCCTGCAGCCCCACCGCGTGCAGCAGGCTCGCGCCGACGCGACCCGGGAACGTGGTGCCGGCGCACGAGAGCACCGGCAGCCCGGCCCACAGCGCGTCGCTGGCGGTGGTGTGGGCGTTGTAGGGCAGCGTGTCGAGGAACAGGTCGGCCCGCGCGTGGCGGGCGAGGTGCTCGGGCAGGGGCGCGCGCGGCGCGAAATGCAGGCGTGCGGGATCGACGCCGTGCGCCGCCGCCGCGGCGCGCAGGTTGGCGGACGCGGCGTCGGTGTCCTGCAGCAGCCAGAGCACCGCGTCGGGCACGGCCGCGAGCACGCGCATCCACGCCGCGAAAGTCGCCGGGAGGATCTTGTACGCGTTGTTGAAGCAGGCGAGGACGACCGCCTCCGCCGGCAGCCCGAGCTCGGCGCGGGTCGGAGCGACGGGGGCGATCTCGCGCCGGCGGTCGTTGGGCTGGTAGCAGCCGGGCAGCCGCACGACGCGCTCGACGTAGCCGCCCTCCTCGCCCGGCGGGATCACGTGGGCGTCCGCGACGATGGCGTCGACGTAGGGCGCGCCGATCGTCCCCGGGAAGCCGAGGAAGTTGACCTGCACCGGCGCCGGCCGGCGCGCGAACACGCCGGTGCGCCCGCGCCCGAACCAGCCGTTGAGATTGACGAGGACGTCGATCTCGCGCCGCACGACGGCGTCCGCGGCGGCGTCGTCGGACAGCGCCGAGATGTCCACCATCTCGTCGAACGCCGCGACGATGCGCCGGCGCAGCGGGCTGCCGTCGTCCCAGCCGTTGTCGAACGCGAACAGCTCGAAGCGCGACTTGTCGTGCAGCTCCCACAGCTCCACGGCGAGGATGGACGTGGCCTGGTGGCGGAACTCGCCGCACAGGTAGCCGATGCGCAGCTTCGCGTGGCCGTAGCGATGGCCCGCGGGGACGCGCGCCGGTCGCGGCGGGAACTGGTCGGCGGCGAAGGATTCGGCACAGCGGCGCAGCGCCTCGGCCGAGGTCGCGACGCCGTTGTACGCGAACGGCTCGATCACCGGCCGGCCCGCGGCCACGCCCGCATCGATGCGCGCCAGCAGCGCCGGCAGGTCGTCGCGCCAGTCGCAGGCCATCATGCGCGCGTGCAGCACCTTGCCGGGCAGCCACGGCAGCTCGGGGTCGAGCGCGAGCGCCTGCTCGAACGCCGCGACCGCCTCCGGATAGCGTCCGGCGGCCAGCAGCGCGTCGCCGCGGTTGGAGGCGACGCCCGCGACGGGGCGCGCGCGCAGCGCGTCGTCGTAGTCCGCAACGGCCTCCGCGTGGCGTTGCAGCGCATGCAGCGCATTGCCGCGGTTGATGCGCGCGTCCACGT
>DASVLN010000451.1:0-1792 GCA_036384855.1 Burkholderiaceae bacterium
CGGTTCGGCATCTGCACCCCGTCGGCCGGCGCGCCGGATTCGCGAGCGATCCGCGGCCCGGCCACCCGCCGGCGCGCTGGCCCGCGGCCTCCGAACAGGCGAGAATGGCGGGGTTTGTACCGATCCGCCCCGCCCCCGAACGACGTCGCGTCCATGACCACCATCCTCCAGCACCTGCCCGCCGGCCAGAAGGTCGGCATCGCCTTCTCCGGCGGCCTCGACACCAGCGCCGCCCTGCACTGGATGCGCCTGAAGGGCGCGATCCCCTACGCGTACACGGCCAACCTCGGGCAGCCCGACGAGCCGGACTACGACGAGATCCCGCGCAAGGCGATGCAGTATGGCGCCGAGAAGGCGCGCCTGATCGACTGCCGGCCGCAGCTCGTGGCCGAGGGCATCGCCGCGCTCCAGAGCGGCGCGTTCCACATCTCGACGGCCGGCGTCACCTACTTCAACACGACGCCGCTGGGCCGGGCCGTCACCGGCACGATGCTGGTGGCCGCGATGAAGGAGGACGACGTCCACATCTGGGGCGACGGCAGTACCTTCAAGGGCAACGACATCGAGCGCTTCTACCGCTACGGCCTGCTCGCCAACCCGTCGCTGAAGATCTACAAGCCCTGGCTCGACCAGGTCTTCATCGACGAGCTCGGCGGTCGCGCGGAGATGTCGGAGTTCCTCAACAAGGCGGGCTTCGGCTACAAGATGTCCGCGGAGAAGGCGTATTCGACCGACTCCAACATGCTGGGGGCGACGCACGAGGCCAAGGACCTCGAGCAGCTGGATTCCGGCATCAAGATCGTCCAGCCCATCATGGGCGTGGCGTTCTGGCGCGAGGACGTCCCCGTCAAGGCCGAGGAGGTGCGCGTGCGCTTCCACGAGGGCGTGCCGGTCGCGCTCAACGGCGTCGAGTACACCGACCAGGTGGCGCTCCTGACCGAGGCCAACCGCATCGGCGGCCGCCACGGCCTGGGCATGAGCGACCAGATCGAGAACCGCATCATCGAGGCCAAGAGCCGCGGCATCTACGAGGCGCCGGGCCTCGCGCTGCTGTTCGCCGCCTACGAGCGCCTGGTCACCGGCATCCACAACGAGGACACGATCGCCCAGTACCGCGACAACGGGCGCGCGCTCGGCCGCCTGCTGTACCAGGGCCGCTGGTTCGACTCGCAGGCGCTGATGCTGCGCGAGACCGCCCAGCGCTGGGTCGCGCGCGCGATCACCGGCGAGGTGACGCTGGAGCTGCGCCGCGGCAACGACTACTCGATCCTGAACACCGAGTCGCCCAACCTCACGTACAAGCCCGAGCGCCTGACGATGGAAAAGGGCGAGCTGAGCTTCACCCCCGCGGACCGCATCGGCCAGCTGACCATGCGCAACCTGGACATCCAGGACACGCGCGAGAAGCTGATGACCTACGCCCGCACCGGGCTGCTGGGTGCAGGCACCGGGGCGGAGATGCTGAAGCTGGGCGGCAAGGACGAGTGAGCAACTCGCGCCCCTGACCCGCCAGGACGGCCCGCCTTGCGCGGGCCGTCTTCATTCCAGGGCCTCGGGCATCGCCGGACCGAGCGCCGAGCGCAGCAGGTCGAAAGGCGCCCTTGCACGAATTTGAGGCGGCGCCGCGCGGTGCTGTCGAAGCGTTGCCGGCCAGGAACGAAACTTGATGGGCACCCCGCCGTGCAGGCGTCGCCGCGCAGCGCCCGGCCGGCAACGCCGACCCTGCGAGGAGACCCCGATGCCGCGCCGCCGATCCGCCCTGCCCGCTCCGCTCGCCCTGGCCGCGCTGCTC
>DASVLN010000452.1:0-2298 GCA_036384855.1 Burkholderiaceae bacterium
CTGTGGCGGCGGGATGCCGCCGCTTTCAGCCAGAATGCCTTGCACTGACGAGTGGGACCGATCGAACAGCTGGGCGATCTGCTGCAACGACCACCCCTCCTTCCAGCGTGCCCACATCTCGGCCTTCTGGGCCTCCGAGTAGTAGATCCGAGGTCGCCGCTTCATCGCAACACTCCTTCCGCCAAGTCAGGCGGTCATAGTGTGTTGCATCGACCGGTTGAATCCGCCAGCGAAAGCGGTCGTCGGACACGGTGACGCGGAGGCCTGGAGCCCTCGGCATTCCTGACGTTGGCGCAGGCCGCTTCAAGCTGCCTCACACCCGCGACCCACTGCGGCGGCCGTCCGATATCACCTCCACGGGCAGTTCAATCACCTCGAAACAGAAACAGTTCCCCTCGCAGAGGAATGAGTTCATCGCGGAACATGGCGAATTCAATCCGGCGTCCAATGAAGTGCTCTCGGCGATGAATTCGCGGGTTCGCGCGAAGAACTGATTCATCGTCCCATTGAACCCAATCCTCTCGGGATCGAATTGGTTCAATCGCCGACATAGTTGACGCACCGGAACGGTGCGACAACTCTATCGGGAGATGAAATGGTTCAATCCGGAGGGGAATCGACGAGCTCCCGGAAGAGCCCGGTTGGTCTCCGAGGGGACGGGGCGAGTTGCGCGAGCGCGTCGATGAAGTCGCCCGACCAGCGGGACGGCCCCCCACCGCCGAAGCGCCGGCATGCTCCTGCTGCCGAGGCCCTCGATGGGCCGAGGCACGCCCACTCTTCCCACAGAAGAAGCCGCGGCGACAGGCCGGGCAGGTGTCTTGGATCGCAGGCGGGTCGGCACGTCGCGGGCATGGTGGAACCGAAGGAGTACTCCCAGGACGCGGCCAGGCAGGCATTGCCGGTCGCGAATCTTCACCGAACGCCCACGCGGGAAATCGGCCGTCCAGGCCGATTTCCAGATGCACGAGAGCCGGAGAGCCAAGACACCTGCCCGGCCTGTCGCCGCCGGCCCGCTGACCACGCCCCACCCAGGCGCGCCGCGCCGCCGACCACCGACCACACCCACGCACCAGGCGCGCCGTGGAAGATCATCCAGCCCACGTCCGGCAGGTCACGACGAAGTCCGAGCCCTCCGACGTCCGAGCCGCCGCGCCGCAGCATGCCAGACCGCGGCAACCCGGCCCTCACGCCTTCCATCCAGCCGAATAGGCCTGCAACACCGCCGTCTTGTAGACATCCGCCCCCGTGACCGGATCCGCCACCACCACCGCGAACTGCGACGGATCGGTGGTGTTCTGCCGCCATTGCCAGCCGGTGTAGCCGACGCCCGCGGCGTCCATCATCGCGAGGCCGCCGGACAGGATGGTCTCGTCGGGGTCGTCGCCGGTGCGCACGCCGAACTGCTGGACGAAGACGGGGACGGCGCGGGCGTCTCGCATCGCGACGAGGGCGTCGAAGCGCGATTGCAGGTCGGCGAGCACCTGGGCCGGCGTTCCGGCGTCGGTGTGGGCGAAGAGGTCGCCGGTGTAGACGACGCGGTCGGCCCAGTGCGGGTCGGCGATGTAGGCTTCGTCGCAGGCGCGGATGTCGTAGCCGTTGCGCGCCCCGACGAGGAAGGGCGTGCGGGTGTCGCCGGCGTCGGACTCGATCGCGGCCATGAGCTGCTGGTAGAAGGCCGAGACCTCGGGCGCCCAGCTCGCGTCGTGGTGGCCGAGCGGCTCGGGCAGCAGCTCGTACATCGCGATGTTGGGCATGTCCTTGAGGAGTCCGGCGAGGTAGACCCAGGCGTCCTGGAACAGGGCGCGCTGCGTGAGGTCGGTCCAGAAGTTGTGGCCGGCGGGAAAGGCGCCGGCGGGGTCGCAGTAGGCGGCGGTCGGCGCGTCCTGCAGGCCGTTCTGGCCGCAGTTGGAGTCGATCGCCACGACCACCCACAGCCCGGCGTCGATGCACCGCTGCACCTGCTGCAGCAGCGCGGCGACATGGTCGGGCAGGAAATGCCCGGGATCGGCATCGTCGCGGCTCTCGACGTCGCTGCCGCCGTACAGGCCCCACCAGCGGATCAGCATGCGCACGACGTTGGCGCCGTTGGCCGCGATGATGCCCGCGTCCTGCGGCTGCATCTCCCCCCAGGTGCCCTCGTTGATGCCGCGCAGCGTGATCGCGGCGCCGGTCGGGTCGCGTATCGTCGCGCCGTCCAGCGTCAGGCGCGCGGGCGCGGGAGGCGGCGGTGGTGGAGGTGGCGGCGGGGATGGCGGCGGTGGCGGCGGCGACCCGGACAGCGGGCCGGCCGTCGAGCCG
>DASVLN010000453.1:0-2716 GCA_036384855.1 Burkholderiaceae bacterium
ATGCCTTTCCCGTCCGAACCCGCCGCCGACCATCCGCTCGACAACGTGATGTGGTCGGCGCTGACCACCCGCCAGGCGCCGCTGGCGCGCGGGCAGGGTCTCGCGCGCCGCTTCGATCCCGCCTATGCGCGCTTCGCGGGGGTCGCCGAGTTCAGCCCCGCGGCGCTCGACGCGCTGGCGGACCTGCTGGAGCCCGGCGAGGACGTGTCCGTCTTCCCGCCCGACGACGCGCTCGACCCGGGGCCGCGCTTCGAGGTGCTGTACCGCAAGCCGTTGGTGCAGATGCTGGGGCCCGCGACGCTGCCCGAGCCTGCCGGCGCCGCGCGCTTCGAGGTGCTGGGGCCGGACGACCGCCCCGCGATGGCGGCGCTCGTGCGCGCCACCGAGCCAGGCCCGTGGGCCGAGCGCACGCCCGAGCTCGGGCGCTTCGTCGGCATGAAGGCGGACGGGCGGCTAGTCGCGATGGCGGGCGAGCGCCTGCACCTGGACGGCTGGCACGAGATCAGCGGCGTCTGTACCGATCCCGCGTGGCGCGGCCAGGGCCTCGCGCGCGATGCGATGCTGGTCGTGGGCCGGGCGATGCTCGCGCGCGGCGAGCGGCCCTTCCTGCACGTGTTCGCGAGCAACGCGCCCGCGATCGCCCTGTACGAGAAGCTCGGCTTCGTGCAGCGCGCGCGGCGCTGGGCGACCGGCCTGCAGCGCCTGGGATGACGACGCCCGTGCGACCCTGAGCGAGCGGGCCGGATCGTCAGAGCGCCTTGCCGTCCGGCTTGGGCACCGGCGCCGCGCCCTCGGCCTTGGCGGTCTCGTCCTCGCCCTGCGGCAGCGTGCGCGTGAGGTCGACGAAGGCGCGGCCGTGCTCGCCGTCGACCGGCTCGGCGCGGCGATCGCCGCTGCTGCCGGGCCGTTGGGAGCCCTCGTCCGCGCCCTCGATGGGGGCGACGACGGCCTTGCCGAGCGATTCCATCGGGCTGTCGTCGTTGTCGCCGACGACGCGGCCGTCGCGGCCGTCGGCTTCGCGCAGGGGCGCGGAAGAGCGGGGGGTGGTCGAGGTGTTCATCGCGATCTCCGGATTCGGTGGGACTGCGCCCGGATCGGCAAGCCCCATTCCTGGAGCGCGCCCGCGTCGCTCCCGACGAGCCAGCGCGAGGACGACACCCCCCGGCGCTGCCGCTCACACGCGTCCCCGAGACACGGGAAAGCGACGGATCCGGCTCCGCCGGTCCGTGCGCGCACGCCCCCTCGGGGGGCAGCGAGCGCCCGCGAGCGTGGGGACTCAGGCCCTCGAGCGTGGGGGCTCAGGTCTCCGGCCCGCTCGCGATGCCAGCCTGGTCGACGGGCACGGTCGCGAGCGCGGCCTCGGCGAGCTGCAGCATCGGCAGCAGCTGGTCGCCGTGCGTGGGCGTCCAGACCACGCCGATGCGCGGCGCGACCGCGAGCCGCGCGACGCCCACGTTGATCGGCGCGGACAGCGACTTCACGATCTTCTCGGCCACCAGCCTGGCCTGGCTCGGCTCGTGCAGGTCGACCAGCATCGCGGCGAACTGGGCGCGCTCCAGGCGCACCGCGGTGTCGGTCTTGCGCAGCTCGAAATGCAGCCGGCCGGCGGTGGCGCGCAGCACGTCGTCGCCGACCGAATGGCCGTACTCCTCGCAGATCGCGTCGAAGCCGCCGAGGTCGACCAGCAGCAGCGCGAGCACCGTCTTCTGGCGCGCGGCGCGCAGCAGCGCCATCTCGGCGCGGTCCTGCAGCACGGCGCGCGTGGGCAGGCCGGTCAGGCTGTCGTGGTGGGTGAGGCGCAGCGGGGCGTCCTCGGCGGGGTGGGCGAGCGCCTCGACCGCGATCAGCCCCACGATGGCACCGGAGTGGTCGCGCAACGGCCCGAAGGCGAGCCGCGCCGGCTGCGGCGAGCCGTCCTTGTGGCGCAGCACCCACTCCTGCGCCTCGGTCGGGCCCGCGACCGCCGGCAGCGACGCGAAGAAGGCGCCCGCGTCGGCCGGCACGTGCCTGCCGCTGGAGGCCTTCAGCTGCGCGGCGCGCGCTTCCAGCTCGGGCTGGGCCACCAGCGTGCCGGCCAGCGGCTGCCCGACGAGCTCGTCGCGCTGCCAGCCCAGCCGCTCGGTGACCGCCGGATTGAGCCACTGCAATCGCCCCTCCGCGTCCAGGCCCAGCGCGAGGCCGGGGTAGCCGTCGAGCAGCAGGCGTTGCACTTCCCCGAGTTCCAGCCAGGTGTGGGACTGCGGGTCCAGGGGCGGGCGGGTGGCGTTCGTCATCGGGCCAGTCTCGCACCGCCCATCGGCGGCCGTCGATACCCGCGCCGCCGGAAGGGGTGCGGCGTCCGACTGTTCCCGCCGCGATTTCAAGGCCGCGATTGTTCGCATCGGCGAAAGAGTGCATTGCGCGCCGTCGCGTTGATGCGGATCAGTGGAAACCCTAGATTCACGTCACGGCCCCGAGCTCCCCGGGGTCCTTCGACAAACCACCACGAAAGCGCATCGCCATGAAGTCCACCACCGTCCTCGTCGCCGCCATCGCCGTCCTGTCCGCCGCCTTCTCGGTCGGCGCCCGTGCCGAAAGCGGCCGCCCGTCCACGCTCGAGGCGCCGGCCGCGCCGATCGCCGTCGTCGACGACGCCGCCGCCGGCTCGTACGCCCGCTACCTGATGCTCAACGGCGTGGACCGCGACCGTGCGCTGCAGATGGCCGCGTCGACCGAC
>DASVLN010000454.1:0-1513 GCA_036384855.1 Burkholderiaceae bacterium
CTGGGCTTCGGCCTGATCTGGCACATCTGGTGGCTGGCCGTCGTCGGCTTCGTCGGCATGATCGCCGCCTTCGTCGTGCGCTCGTTCGACGACGACGTGGACTACTACGTGCCGGCCGCCGAGGTCGCGCGCATCGAGAACGCAAGCCGCCTCGCGGCCAACCAGGGGTAAGCCGGTGTCGAGCGTCACCTATCAACAATCGCAGACCTTCGGCGCGCATCCGCACGCCGATGGCGTCGACCACGAGCACTCGCACGACGCGGGAGGCAACACCGTCTTCGGGTTCTGGATCTACCTGATGAGCGACTGCCTGCTGTTCGCATGCCTGTTCGCCGGGTTCGCCGTCCTGGGCCGCAACACCGCGGGTGGCCCGTCGGCCAAGGAGCTGTTCGACCTCAAGTACGTCGCCGTCGAGACGGGCGCCCTGCTGCTCAGCTCGATCACCTACGGCATGGCCATGATCGGGTCGCTCAAGCGCAACTCGACCAAGGTGCTGCTGTGGCTGGCGATCACGGCGCTGTTCGGCCTCGTCTTCATCGGGATGGAAGTCAACGAGTTCCACCACCTGATCGAGGAAGGCAATGGCCCGAACCGCAGCGCGTTCCTGTCGGCGTTCTTCTCGCTGGTCGGCACGCACGGGATCCACGTCACCTCCGGCCTGATCTGGCTGGCCGTGCTGATGTACCAGGTGCTGACCAAGGGCGTCACCGACACCAACCGCACGCGCCTGATGTGCCTCAGCCTGTTCTGGCACTTCCTGGACATCGTCTGGATCTGCGTGTTCACCGTGGTCTACCTGATGGGCGTCCTCTGACATGGCTTCGAACTTCCCTCAATCGCAGATCGACCCGGCATCGGGTACCTTCGGCCGCCGCAACGCGGCGCGCTACGTCGGCGGCACGGTCGCGGGCGAATCGCACGCCAGCGCCAAGTCCTACCTGATCGGCTTCGTGCTGTCGGTGATCCTGACGGCGATCCCGTTCGGCCTCGTGATGGACGAGACGCACCACGGGTTCTCGACCGACACGGTGCTGGCCGCGATCCTCGTGTTCGCGGTGGTCCAGGTCTTCGTGCACGTCGTGTACTTCCTGCACATGGATCGCTCGGCCGAGCAGCGCTGGAACGTGATGGCGTTCGCCTTCACGATCCTGATCCTCGCGATCGTCGTCGCCGGCTCGGTCTGGATCATGCACAACGCGACGACCAACATGGCGCACGGCCCGATGCAGCCGACGGGCCAGGAGGCCGTGATCCCGCAGCGCTGAGCTCTGCTCTCGCACGACAAGGGCGCCCCGCGGGGCGCCCTTTTCATTGGTGCGCGCGGCGCGCGCGCGCGAGCAGGCCGGCGCGCGGGCGTCACGCGCCTGCCCGGGGACGGGAACGGCCGTTGCCAAGGGCGACAACCGACCCGCCCGTCGCGACGGCCTCGCGCCTCGCCGCGGCGGCAACCCGTCCCGCGAAGCGAGATCGCCCATGCCCCAGCCTCCGTCCCGCCGCTCCTCGCTGCGCCGCC
>DASVLN010000455.1:0-4200 GCA_036384855.1 Burkholderiaceae bacterium
CGTGCTGCGGCCGCCGTCCTGGCCGCTGGCGGTGAAGATGGTCGCGGCGCTGGTGCTCGCCGCCGTGCTGCCCATGACCATCACCGCCTGGTACAACTACACGAGCAACGTCGACGCGCTCGCGAGTTCCGAGCGCCGCAACCTCGAGCGGCTCGCGCTCGCGACCTCGGGCCGGCTGTCGCAACTGGTCGAGGACAGCCGCCGCACGACCGCCTATCTCGCCACGGGCGACGACATCGCCGACCTGCTGGCGCATCCCACCGACGAGGCCAAGCGCGCGGTGCTGGCGCGCCTGTCCAACATCGTCGCGACCAACCCCGACCTGCACCTGCTGACGCTGATGGACGCGCGCGGCACGGCGCTGGTCTCCACCGCGCCCGAGGTCGTCGGCGGCAACTACGCCTTCCGGGAGTACTTCAAGACCGCGATGTCCGGGCAGTCCTTCATCACCGGCATCATCGTCGGCTCGGTGGCCGGCCGCGCCGGGGTCTACGTCGCCTACCCCGTGCGGCGCGACGGCCGCGTGATCGGCGTCATCGCGCTGCGGCTGCGCGCCGAGGCGCTCGACGCCATCGTCGACGGCGCGCGCAGCCTCAACCGCGAGCCCTTCCTCGTCGACGGCGACGGCGTGCTGATCCACCACCGCATCGACAGCCTGCGCTTCCACAGCCTGGCCGAACTCTCGGCGCGGGAGCAGGCCGAGATCGCCGCCGACCAGCGCTTCCGGCTCAAGCATGTCGACGGCCTGGGCATGCCCGGCCTCGCCCATGCGATGGTCGGCGCGAAGCACGAGGGCACGATCGACTACCGCTCGACCATCTCCCGGACGCGCGAGGTCGCGGGCTACGCGCCGGTCGCGGGTGTCGACTGGGTGGTCGGCGTGACCGAGTCGCGCGACAGCTTCGAGGCGCCGCTGCGCGCCATCTTCGAGCAGGTGCTGTACAGCCTGGCGGTCGTCGGCGCGATCTTCGTGCTGCTGGCGATCCTGTTCGCGCGCACGATCAGCCGGCCGGTGCAGGCCCTGACCCACGCGGCCGACGCGCTCAAGCGCGGCGACTACGACGGCGCCCGGGTGCGCATCAAGAGCGGCGACGAGATCGGCGCCCTCGGCCGCACCTTCAACGTGATGATCGACGTGCTGCGCCAGCGCGAACGCGAGCGCGGGCTGCGCGCCGGGCCGGGCGAGGGACGCGGCAAGCACTGATGGCGCGGCCGGGCTCATAAGGCAACCTACCCCCCATTGATCCAACGACGCTGGCGGGTTGACTAAGCCGAGTCGTGGGTCGAAGGTATTGCCGACTTCCGTGCCCCTGCGGAGACTGCTGCGGACGCTCGCCCCTCGAGGGCCAGGCTGAGACCCGCGGCCTGCAGGGTGCCGGAAGACCCCGACGGGCCACAGGATGTAGCGCCAGGTTTACCGAGCTGGAGCGCCAATTTATGAGCTTCCCGCCGGGTCTTCCGACACGGACAGTCATACCGCAACTGCCGGGAGCTTGTCCATGAGCAACAACGTCTTCGTCGGACTGGACTGGGCGGCGCGCTCGCACGCGGTGTGCGTCGTCGATGATGGCGGTCGCATCCTCGATCGCTTCGAGGTGGCGCATGACCGCGACGGCTTGGCTGCGCTCGAGCGCCGGCTGGCGCGCTTCGGGGCGCGGCTGCGCGTGGCCATCGAGCGGCCTTCCGGCCTCGTCGTCGATGCACTCGTCGAGGCCGGGCACGACGTGGTGCCGATCCACCCCAACGCCCTCAAGGCTTGCCGACCGCGCTACCGCTGCCACGGCGGCAAGAGCGACGCGGGCGACGCCTACATCCTGGCTGACGTGCTGCGCACCGACGGCCACCGCTGGCGCGCGCTGACCCCGCAGTCCGACGGCATCCAGGCTTTGCGCGCGCTCGTTCGTGCCCGCGACGACCTCGTGGCGACGCGCGTGGCACTGTCCAACCAGCTGCGCAGCGTCCTCGAAGCGTTCTGGCCCGGCGCGGCCTGCGTCTTTGCCGACATCGCCTCGCCCATCGGCCTGGCCTTCCTCCGGCGCTACCCGTCAGCTGCGTCGGCGGCGCGGCTGAACGAGCGACAACTGCGAACGTTCTGCAGGCGACAGCACTACAGCGGGCGCCGTACAGCAGGCGAGCTGCTCCAGCGCTTGCGCAGCGCAGCGCCGACGTTCGCGGGCTCGGCCGCCATCGAGGCATCGTCGCGGATCGTCAGTTCGTTGAGCGCCGTGCTCAAATCCGTGGTCGAGCAGATCGCCGAGCTCACGCGCCGCATCGAGCAATCCATCGAAGCGCTGCCCGACGGTCGCATCATCATGTCGTTTCCGCGCGCGGGGCACGTCTGTGCCGCCCAACTGCTGTCGGAGCTGGGGGACGTGCGCGAGCGCTTCCCGAGTGCCGAGCAACTTGCCGCCGAGGCGGGTACCACACCCGTCACCTACGCGTCGGGCAAGTCACACGGCGTCGCATTCCGTTGGGCCTGCAACCACCGACTGCGTCGGGCCGTCACTTGCTTCGCAGACAACTCGCGTCACGCCAACGCCTGGGCCCACTCCGTCTACGCCGCGGCTCGGGCACGCGGCTGCAGCCACCCGCACGCCGTTCGCATCCTGGCTCGTGCCTGGATACGCGTGCTCTGGCGCGCCTGGATGGACCGTCGTCCCTACGACGGCGAACTCCACCTGGCTGCAGCTCGGCTGGCCGCAGCTGGGGGTTGACACAGGTTGTCTCAGGCCCGCACCGAGCTCGCCAGCATGTCCCACAGCCGGGCGGCCACCGGCCCCACCGGCCGTCCGCGCAGGCGCGCGGCGACGATGTCCAGGCGCGTGCGCTTGAAGTGCCGGCCCTCCAGCGACAGCAGCTTGCCGCTGCGCAGCTCCCGGTCGACCAGGTGCAGCGGCATGTGGCCCCAGCCCATGCCGCGCAGGATCAGCTCCTTCTTCGTCTGCTGGTCCGCGACCGTCCAGCTGCGCGCGCCCGGCACCACGTGGTAGCTCGGCCCCGGCTGCGCCGCGGAGTCGCGCAGGATGCACTGCACCAGCCCCCTCATCGCCTCGGGCGAGAGGTTGCGCGTGAGCGGGAAGGGCAGGAAGCCGGGCGCCGCGACGGGGACGAGCGTCACCGCCAGCAGCTTCTCGCGCTCGAGGCGCGGGTCGGCGGGATCGGCATGGTGCACGATGAGGTCGGCCTCGCCCGCGAACAGGCGCTCCCACGGCCCGCCGAGGGCCTCGAAATGCAGGTGCAGCCGCGTCCGCGGGCAGCCGTCGAAGAAGCGCTTGAGCGCGCGCAGCACGGGCGCGATGGGCGTGAGGTCGCCGACGACCACGCGCAGGTCGGTCTCCTCGCCCCGGCGCAGCTGGGCGGCGAGCTCGCCCAGCGCCGCCGACTCGGCGAGCACGGCGCAGGCGCGTGCGTGGAAGGCGCGGCCGTCGTCGGTGAGCGCGACGCGGTAGCCCGAGCGATCCAGCAGCGCCACGCCGGCGCGCGCCTCGAGCTGGCGGATCGCCGCGAACACCGCCGAATGCGTGCGGTTCAGCTTCGCCGCGGCCGCCTGGAAGCCGCCCTCGGTCACCACGGCATCCAGGCAGGCGAGCGCGTGCAGGGGAAGGTCGGCGTGATTGGTCATGGAATCGACAATCCTTGGCGAAATCTTTCGATTTCATCGTTTCGGAGGGCTGCGTATTCTGCGCCCTCCCACAACGCGTCATCGAAAGGAACGACCCCATGCGAGCGATCGTGAGACAGGCCTTCGGCGGGCCCGAGCAACTCGAGATCCGGGAGGTGCCGACCCCGCGCCCCGCGGCCGGCCAGGTTCTGGTGCGCGTGCGCGCCTTCGGCCTGAACCGCGCCGAGCAATACTTCCGCACCGGCGCCTGGGGCGACGTGGCGGCGATCTCGGGCATCGAGTGCGTCGGGGAGGTGGCGGAGGATCCCGCGGGCCGCCTCGGCCGCGGCCGGCGCGTGCTCGCGCTCATGGGCGGCATGGGCCGCAGCATCGCCGGCAGCTACGCCGAGTACGCATGCGTGCCGGCCTCCAGCGTGGTGCCCGTGCACACGACCCTGGGCTGGGCCGAACTGGCCGCCCTGCCCGAGACCTGGGCCACCGCCTGGAGCTGCCTGCACGACAACCTGCGGATCGCGCCGGGCGAGCGCCTCGTCGTGCGAGGCGCCAACTCGGCGCTCGGCCAGGCGGCGCTCGCGCTC